>JAGMEL010000115.1 GCA_023128195.1 Caldifarciminota bacterium
GGTGATGCAATATGGAAAAATTAAGACGAATTCTTATAAGCCAAGGATGGCAGAAAAAAATGGACATAATAAAAAAGAAGGTAAAAATGTCTAAAAATATCAGATTAATTTCAGGATGTCTTCAGACACTATTAGTGATTTCGTCTATAGAGGCAAAAAAGTTGTCTTACGGATTTATTGAATCTATTGCTGAAATACATGCGTTTTTAACAAATCAACACTGGTATTACGGCGAGCAAACATTTGCTTTGGTGGGATACAGGAATACATCTCTCAGGGAGAATATCTATTGCAGGACAGGAAGCAAGATACTATGTTTGTTTTAGAAATAATTAAAGGAGAAAAATATTATGGCTATTTTAGGGTCAATTAAAAAAATGCGACTGGTGACCAAGTCTGTGCTCGGAATCACCGTTCTTGTAATCGTGGTAATGGCTATTCTCAGTTTTTCTTTTATCATTCGACTAAAGGGACACATTTATACTGGATTAAAAATCAGGGGGCTGTCCCTGGTAAAAAGCACGGCATATAATAGCAAATACGGCGTACTGATGGGCGATGAAGAAACTCTACTTAAGATTATTGCCGGTATTGAAGAAGAGGAAGATGTAGTATATGTGATTATCCAGGACACAAACGGCAATGTTCTTGCAAAGACTAATACAGGAATAGAATCGGAAGCACTTACGGGGAAACTGAGTAAACAGGCAATTAAGGTGGATGAACCTGAAATTTTTACCTGGAAACCAAAAGGGGAATCGGCTATATACGATATCGCTACCCCTGTTATCTCGGCTGAAAAAACGACTGCACAAATACTTAAAAAGGATGAGACAAAAGTGGATACTTCAGCCAAACCATTAGCAAAAGGGAAAATCGGTATAGTGCGGATAGGTATGTCATTAGCAACGGCTGAGGCGGCAGTTAGACAAAGCGTTATTACAACTATTTTTCTAATAATCGGACTGCTTATTTTGATTTTTTTCGCAACCATGTGGCTAACAAAGAATTTTGTTACTCCTTTTGGTAAATTACTGGAGAATGTGAATACTTCATCGACCCAGGTATTAGCTGCAGCTGAAGAGCAAGCCGCTGCTTCAGCTGAGCAATCAGCTTCTCTGGTCGAGACGAGTACTACAGTGGAAGAATTGGCGGCGACATCAGAGGAAATAGCAAATAACTCAAGCACAGTAATTACGATTGCAGATCAAACTTTTCAAGGCATGGAAGCAATAAGAACAAGTACTAATCAGGCAGGCAAAAGAATCCTGACGCTTGGTGAGAAGTCACAGGCAATAGGAGAAATAGTGGGTGTTATTGATGATATTACGAGGCAGACTAATCTTCTGGCTTTGAATGCATCTATTGAGGCTGCCCGGGCAGGTGAAGCAGGTAAAGGTTTTGCAGTAGTAGCTACAGAGATAAGAAAATTAGCTAACAATGTAGCTGGTTCAACAAATCAGATAAAAGAGATAATCAAAGAGATACAAGATGCGACTAATGCCTCGATTTTGGCTACAGAAGAAGTGGGTAAGAAGGTTGAAAAAGGCGTAGAACTTTCACATAAAACATCCGAGACTGCTAAACAGATAGGTATGGCTACTCAGCAGCAGAGAAGTGCCTCTGACCAGACAGTAAAAACAATCCAGGAGATGACCACAGTGTCTAAACAGATCGCTTCCGGCGCAGAGCAAACTACTATTGCTGTAAGAGATTTAATCAATCTGGCTGAAACGATAAGGGGACTAATTGGTAAATAGCATATTACAAGAATGCTTAATATGTAGCCTGAAGTATGGTGTAGAGTGCTTAAAATGAATAAAAAAATTGATGATTTAACCCTTCTGGGTATTTTCAAAACAGAGGCAGAAGAGCGTCTTCAGAATATGAATAAATGGCTTCTGGAATTGGAAAAATCTTCGCACAATGAATTGGCTATGAAAGAATTTCAGCGCGAGATTCATAACCTGAAAGGTACGTCCCGGATGGCTGGTTTCAATGATATCGGCACATTGGCGCATAAAATGGAAGACGTTATAAATGCGATACAAGAAGGGAAATTACAAATCAATAATGTATCAGAAGTATTATTTAACAGTTTAGATGTAATTGGGTTTCTTGTAGAGGCAGGAGTGGGTGGTCAGGAAGTCGAAGTAAACACAGAAAACATTTTACACAATCTAAATGAAACATTGAAACATTCTCAGAACTTAGAGACAAAAGAAATTGAGAGAGCAAAAGCAAAGCCATTGGGTAAGATTCTAATAGAAGATAAGGTCATCAGTCAAGAACAGTTGCAAATAGCATTAGAAAAGCAGAAGAAAGGCGTGTTCAGGGAATTGGAAGAAACCATACGTGTATCCACTGGCAAATTAGACAGTTTATCTAATACCCTTGGCGAAATGGTAATACACCAGGCAAAATTTGAAGAATATTTAAATAATCTCTCGGTGATAATTAACCTGATAAAAGAACAGAATAAGAACTCGACTGAAATAACTGAAAGGCTAAAAACGGGCAGTGAGAATTCGACAAATGTTTTCTCGGATGATTTATTGCAGGTTTTAAATAAGAATAAAGGATCAAATGCCAGATTACTTGAAAAAGTATCAACTATTTTTAACGAACAGCAGGATGCAGTTAGTATCATGGTGATGATTACAGACAAACTACAAAGTGATGTAATGGCATTACGTATGCTTCCAATATCAACTGTATTTGATCTCTTCCCGAGAACTGTTCATGATCTTGCTAAGGAATATAACAAAAAATTAGATTTGAAAATCAATGGTGCCGAAACAGAACTGGACAAAAAGATGCTCGAGCAGCTAAAAGATCCCTTTATGCATCTTCTGCGAAATGCAGTTGATCATGGAATTGAATCATCTGATGAACGGAAAAAAATTGGCAAACCCGAAGTCGGTATAATATCTCTTTCTGCGTGGCAAGAGGGGGGCCGTATATATATTAAGGTTGCGGATGATGGAAGGGGTATAGATCCGGTTAAGCTAAAAGAAATCGCTGTAAAGAAAGGATTAATTGACAATGATGAGGCACAGAGAATGAGTGACGATGAGGCACGGCACCTCATCTTTATCTCTGGTTTCTCTACCAGTACAATCGTTACTGATGTATCTGGTCGTGGGGTAGGAGTGGATGTGGTGCGAAGGAATATCGAAGACAATTTGAGCGGTCAGATAATTCTCAGTTCAGAAGTGCATAAAGGAACAGAATTTACAATTATTCTACCTTTGACCTTAGCTGTTACACCGTCTGTTCTTATAAAATCAGGTGGGCAGCTCTTTGCTATTCCCGCTACATCAGTGCAGTTGTGTTTGATGATAAGCCCGCATGAGATTCAATCGGTCGAGGGGAAAGAGGCAATCAGGGTAATAGATGCAACAGTTCCATTGGTGAGATTGGATGAAGTGCTCGGGTTGCCATTAGGTTGTAAGTCTTCACAAAAGGGTTGTGAAGGGTTTGAATCTGGTGATATAATAAAGGTTGCGGTTATTGAATATGGGCATCAGAGAATCGCATTCCTCGTTGATGAGTTAATTAAAGAACAGGACATTATTGTTAAACCTTTAGAAGATTTTTTGCAAAAGGTTAAAAATGTTGCCGGTATTACTATTCTTGAAAAAGGTGAAGTCGTTCCAATACTCCATATTCCTGATCTGATGGATTCAGCCAAACAAGTCACAGCAGGTAAAAAAGCGGAAGCGCGCGTTGCGTTGCCAAAAGAAAAAGAAACGCAAAGGATTTTGATTGTCGAGGACTCGCTAACAACCAGAGAACTGGAGAAGAACATCCTGAAATCAGCTGGATTCCAAGTTGATACTGCTGTGGATGGAATAGATGCGTTTAACAAGATAGCTGAAGAGAAACCGGATTTAATCGTAACTGACATTCAGATGCCCCGTATGGATGGATTTAAGATGACTGAGAAACTAAAACAAGATACTAAATATAAAAATATCCCTGTTGTGATGGTCACGGCCTTGGTAAAGGATGAAGAAAAACGGAGAGGTATAGAAGTTGGTGCTGATGCATATATTACTAAAACCTCTTTTAACCAGGCACATTTAATTGAAATAATAGAAAGATTCATAGGATAACGCAGACCATGGACAATAAGCAATTGGAAAAGGAAAAACGAATTAAGGTTTTAGTTGTTGATGACTCTACTACGGTTCGGGAAGTTGTCGCGAAGATACTTTCTACTGATAAAAAAATTGAAATAATTGGGCAGGCGCGAAATGGCAAGGAAGCTATAGAATTAGTTGCGAAATTGAACCCAGATATAGTGACAATGGATATAGTCATGCCGGAAATGGATGGATTGGAAGCAACTGAATATATTATGGCTTATCATCCCACACCAATTGCTATTGTGACTTCTTCGCTTGCCGGTAAAGGAAAAGATTTTGTTTACAAGTCACTTGATTTGGGAGCATTGGCAGTAATTGCAAAACCAGATTATATATCTGATTTAGGAAATGATTTTATAGAAAAAGTTAAATTACTTTCAAAGGTGCCGGTAATAACCCATCTCGCAGGTAAACGAAAGAGAAGGGTTAAAAGAACAGGCATTTCAGCTAGCAAGAAGGTTGGTACAAATAAGACAGTTGGTATTGTATCTTCGACGGGTGGTCCTGATGCCTTGAGGCGAATTTTATCAAAACTTCCTTCAGATTTCCCGGCGGGGGTTGTTATTGTTCAACATATTGGTAAAGGATTTGAAAAGGATCTTATCGGGTGGCTCAATGGATATAGCAGGCTTACAGTTAAACAAGCACAACCGGATGAAAAAATAGAACCGGGTTGCGTTTATTTTGCTCCTTCAGGATATCATACTGTAGTAAAGGAAAAAGGTGAATTAGGATTAATGAATTCGCCACCCGTCTGGGGTCATCGTCCCTCAGGTGATATTATGTTATCTTCTCTGGCACAATCTTACGGTTTACGCGCTATTGGCGTAATCCTGACTGGAATGGGAAAAGACGGGGCTCGGGGTTTAAAGGCAATTAAAGATGCCGGAGGTAAAACCATTGCCCAGGATGAGAAAACTTCTTTGATATTTGGTATGCCAAATGTAGCCATTGAGATGGGGGCTGCAGATAGAATAGCTTCTATAGATTCTATTACTGATGAGATAATGAAGGCGCTGTAGGCATTATGGATTTGACTCAAAATGAATTTAAGCTATTTCAAACATTTATCTCAGATAAAAGCGGGATCTATTTTAATGAGAGGAAAAGTGATTCATTGAAAATTAGCCTTCTGAGTAGAGTTAAATCTAAACGCTTTGAAAATTTCGCTCAGTATTATGACTATCTGAAATTTCATCCTGAAGGATCAACCGAATTTAAAAAAGTTATCAGCTTGATTACTGTTAATGAAACACGTTTTTTTCGGAATTCGGATCATTTCAAGATTTTTAAAAAGTATATCATTCCGGAATTGATTGACAAAAAACTTCAAGGCAAGAATCATGAACAGCCTTCTTTTGCTATCTGGAGTGCTGGTTGTGCTACGGGTGAGGAGCCTTATTCAATTGCAATGTCGCTTTTGGATATTATGGATTCGAAAGGATTTTTAAATACTCAAATTATGGGTACGGACATAGATGAAAAGGCTTTGATCCAGACACAGAGGGGAATTTATCGACAGAATTCACTTCGGAATATTGATGACAATTATACAAATAGATATTTCAAGAAGGTTGGCAGCCAGTTTAAGCTAAGCGAAAAAATAAAGAATATGGTCAATTTCAAGCACCATAACTTGATGCATCTTCCTTATCCAATATTTCAATCAAGGATGTGGGATATTATTTTTTGCCGCAATGTTATTATATATTTCAAAACAAGCACAGTCAGAAAGGTTATCCGCAATCTATATAATTGTTTAAACGATGGTGGTTATCTGTTTGTTGGTTATTCAGAGTCATTATTCAACATCTCTGAAGATTTTTCGCCGGTTCAGATTGATAACACCTTCGTTTATAAAAAGGAAACAAAAAAACAACCGAGGAAAATTATTCGGATTTCTAAACCTATTATGATTCAGACACCCACGCAGATACAACAATCTATCTTAAAAGATAACCCAAAAATACTCTACAACGAGGCATTTGAGCTTTTCATTAAAGAAGATTTTGACAAGGCATTAGATAAAACAGTAAAATTTCTTCAAAAAGAACCTGATAATACTAATGGTCATTTTCTGATTGGGAGACTTTATCTGGAAAAAGGACTTTTTGAACAATCTGCGAGCGAATTTAAGAGAGTGATTAAAAACGATTCTTTGTTTGCTCAAGCATATTATTTTCTGGGGATTACCTATGAAAGATTAAACCAGTCCGAAGAGGCGATTAAACAATTCAAAAAGGCATTGTTTGTAGATAAAAAATTTGCCCTTGCTTATTTCAATTTAGCCTTACTTTTTCAGACTTATGGAGATAAAAACGAGGCATTGAGAGGGTATAAAAATGCAATCAAGTGCTTCAGACAAATACCTGCCGAAGAACCATTAGAATTTTCTGGTGGGTTTACTGTTAAAATACTCATGGAAACCTGCCAGAGAAATATGCGGCAGTTACAAAAGGATTGACACCACCAACAACAAGAAGCGGATCGACACTACTTACCCGATCCGCTTCTTTAAATATTGACAACAGCCAATTTATTGTTAAAATTACTTAATTACTACCGTTTCAAATCGAAAATGTTCGACTTTCCAATTCTGTGGTGGTAGTAGGGATACGCCATGGCGTGTCCCTAGTTTGTGTTTTAAAGGAGGTAATTATGGTTGATAAAACAGCACAAAAACAAATTTTGGCAGGTATGGATGAGGCTGCAGAACAGGCAAAGGAAGATTTTAAAACGCTTCCTGAAGAAACAAGGTGTCTTGCCGCAGCCTGGATTAAAAAATGGTATCTTAAAGCAGGATACAAACGCTTAGGACGCTTTTTAGTATCCTATGCAAAAGAACGGGAGAAAAATGAAAAAGCTGATTAACCGTCCCCGTTTGCTAATGGTTGACAAACAGGATATTTTGTAGTAGTGTACAAAGGGAATTCAATGATTAGATTTTTTTCTGCAACCTGTAGTGCTGTGGTAATCATGTTACTTTGCGCTTGTGGCAGTGCCGAGGATACTGAAGACAGTAGACCGCGGGTTATTGATGAACCGAACAATGAGGTCGGATTTACCAATGCTGATTATGAACAGCATGTGGAGAGTCTCAGGAAAAATGTTCCGCAAGGGTTCACTGTAATTATACAAAAGCCTTTTGTAGTAATTGGTGATGAGTCGCCAGATTTGGTAAAGCTCCGCGCCGAAAAAACTATCAAATGGACAGTTGATATGCTAAAGCAAGACTACTTTGAAAAGGACCCCTACGATATAATTAACATCTGGTTATTCAAAGATGAAAAGAGTTATTATAAATATGCAAAAGATATCTTTGGCGATGAGCCGACAACTCCGTTTGGCTATTATTCTGAGACAGAAAAAGCCCTGGTTATGAATATAAGTACAGGAGGGGGTACGCTTGTTCATGAAATCGTTCATCCATTTGTTCGGGCAAATTTCCCGGAATGTCCTGCCTGGTTTAATGAAGGTCTGGCATCGCTTTATGAACAATGCGGAGAAAAAAACGGTCATATATACGGATATACTAACTGGCGCCTTAAGGGATTGCAAACAGCTATAAAACAAGGTCTTGTGCCACCTTTTAAAAACCTTTTCTCAATGAGCGAATATGAATTCTATACCCAGGATAAAGGGACCAATTATGGCCAGTCTCGGTATCTTTGTTATTATCTTCAGGAAAAAGGATTACTTGTGAAATTCTTTCATGAGTTCTATAAATATAGAAAAGAAGACCCTACAGGTTACAAAACCCTTAAAAAGATCTTAAGTGAAGATGATATGTCTACGTTCAAGGAGAAATGGGAAGAGTTTGTGATGAAACTAACTTTCCCGTAGACGCACAAAAACATTGACACGCTATTAAAGCTGATTAAAATATAACTAAGGTTGGTGGTTCCAGAAATGTCTACTGAAATCAGGACAGAATTAGGAGAAGAAAGGAGGTTAAAATGATATTTGGACATAAGGGAATCTTTAGATTTGGGCTTTTAATCTTCGTGGTCAGCATCAGTTTTGCTGGCTGGACACCAGAAATAAGGGTGACCGCACCCGATGGGAATGATATGGACCATGTTCCAGAAATCGTCATAGACGGGTCTAATTCGGCCTTTGTCTTCTGGTATGGATTGACCAGTGGTTCAGTGAATTATTATTATTCCCGATGGTTTTCCGGTGCATTTGAACCCGAAACCCTGCTCAGCCTTTACCCTAATCAGATTGGAACTCCATTTGGTACGAGTGTTGATACGGGCGGGGACCCTTGGGTTGTTTGGCCATACGTATATAGCTCTAATTATGGTACAATGGTGAGTAAATGGAATGGAAATACCTTTGTCATTGATACTGTGGTTGATGGACACGCATATCATGATCCAGATATAGCCTGTGCAAACGATGGTTATAATTGGGTGACATTTGATTATGGTGATGACATCGGTTTTTCGCGTTGGAATGGTGTATCCTGGAGCCCTGTAGGATTAGTAAATTCACCAGATGAACTCTATGATTCCGAGGCATCAATTGCAATTTCTCCTGAAAATTATCCCTGGTCAGTCTGGATGGAATATATTGTTGATGCCAACAATGACACGACCAGCGAGATTTCCTATACCCAATGGAATGGCTCAGGTTGGGAACCTGAGGCATACATCACATCTCCGGACACAAATTTTGATTATCGGCCCCAGATTGCATTCTCCCAAGATGGTATCCCCTGGGTAGTCTGGACTAAATATCTTAAGAAAGAGAGAGACCCTTATGGTTACTGGATATGGAAATGGGGAGAGGTATATTACTCGAAAAGAGAAGGGGCAAATTGGTCAACACCCCAAGCCGTTAATACGCCGGATACACTCCAGGATAAGTTCCCATCAATTGTCTTTGGCAACGATAGTCTTCCCTGGGTCGTATGGTGTGGTAAGAACGAATCTGGGATATACAATATCTATATTGCAAAGTATAACGGCACAAGTTTTGACCCTGAGGAAGAGATAGTTTCCACAACGAGTAAGGATTACTGGCCAGAAATTGCCTTTGATTCTCTGGGAAATACATGGGTCGTCTGGGTAAGGGAGACCGATGATATCTACACCAAGATATTTGACGAGACTGCACCGGTTGTAAATCTCATCTCACCGAATGGTGGTGAGCTTTTTGTCCCGGGTGATACCTGTGATATTAATTGGCTAGCCAGCGATAATATCGGAGTTGATTCTCTCTCGATATTTTATTCAACTGATGCCGGAAATAACTGGCTTGTCATTTCATCCGGCGAAACAAATGATTCAGTATATGAATGGACCATTCCTGATACTCCTTCAGACAGCTGCCTTGTGAAAATAACTGCTTATGATGCGGGTCTGAATCAGCATGAGGACACGAGTGATTCTTTCTTTGTGATTCAGGGAGGTTCTGTTGCGGAAAACCGCACTCTCAAGCCAGGCAGTTCAGTCCTTGAGGTATATCCGAATCCATCCAGAGACAGAATAGATATGAGATGGAAGACAGAAAATGTAGATCTTTGTTCAATGTTTAACGCTACACACGCAACGTCCAACTTAAAAATCTACGATGCTACAGGTAGTTTGGTAGAATCATTTAACCATTTAACTATTCAACCATTTAACCAAGTCACCTGGGATTGCACTGATGATAAAGGTCGCAAGGTCTCACCTGGTGTTTATTTTATACGATTTGAGTATGGAGATCATATAACGGTTGAAAAGGCGATACTTTTGAGATAAGGGTGAAAAAGGCAGAAGAAGGCAGGATAAGGCAATTAAAGGCTTAATATGAGAAGGCTCAGAGAGAGCTAAAAGAGGGCTAATAAGGAGCTGGAATTATGAAGACAAGGAGACTGGGAGACAAGGAGAAAAATCCGTTTCCACCCCTGTGGAATATTTATCTTTTTTATTTCACGGGGACAATATCCGCGTAATTCCGCGTTTTTCAGCCATTGGCTGAAAAGGAGGTTAAAATGATTAGCATTTTTTGTGTTATATTACTAATACCCACATACTTGAATGGTGTGGGAATCGAGAAGATTGAACAAGATGGGAGATGTAAAACAATTACCCATCTTATTCCTGTTCAATCATCAAGAGAAAATATGATCGAGGTCAAAAGACAGGTATTCTCTTCAGAAAATAGAAGAGAAATTTTATGGCAATATGCGGATCCCGTGGCGATCGCTAAAAATGTGTCAATTACACCTGACAGCAAGTATATCTGGGTTTTTCAGGAATTGAACAATGAAAGGCTACAGCTATTTGATATTAGCATCAGTATTCCTCAATGGGGATTTTCATTGGACCATTTTGATGATCCCTATGGAGGCATAGATACTTGGTCAGAAGGTTCAGATACCCTATTTGCAGCGAGCCTCTATGATGGCATCATTGATACCCTCTATATGTTTGGTCCTGGTTCAAACATACCCATATGGAAGAAAGGATTTGTATCTGGGATGTGGCGACGGGAATTGAGTTTTTCTGGTGATGGCTCGCGCCTTATTTTAGCCGGCTACCGCTCTGGCCCTCCAGAAGAGGATATAATTTACTCCTTTAATGCCGCAAGTGGCGAATCACTGTGGACATATGCTATTCCGGAATCAGGTGCAGTTTATAGTGTTGATGCTTCTAATGACGGAAATATTATCTTTGCGGTTACAAGGTATAATACATATGTTTTTGAAAATGGCAGCTTAAGATGGTCGAGCTCAAACCCTTATGAGGCTTGCTGTGGCGCGATGTCGGCAGATGGCAAAATTTTATGTCGAGGCGACTATTACGGTCATTTATATACTTATTCCTGGAATGGTTCAACTTATTTGCAGAAATGGTCATATTACATTCCACCTACTGCGGGATATTATAACTGGGTTGGTTCAGTAGATGTATCTGATGATGGTAAAACGATTGTGATCGGTTCTCTAGAAACAATTTCTACGGGAGATGCTGGCAGGGTGGCGATGTTTGATAGTTCAAGTGGAACCCCGTTATGGGAGTATACAGATTGTGGTGATTATGTTCCTTCTGTAGCAATAACGCCTGATGGAGAAGTGGCAGTTGCTGGTTCCTGGGGTGATATACCAAATCTTTGCGACGATATACTTGTCTTTGAACGGGATTCTGGAAATCCCATATTTTCTCACAGCTCGCCGGGTTCTATCTTTTCAGTTGATGTATCAAATAATGGTGAGTATGCAGTAGCTGGCGCCAAGGCGGTTCATGCAACACAACCAGGTAATGGTGGTTATGTCTACGCGATCGAGACCGGTTATACTGGATTACAAGAGAATCAAAACATTCCTAAAGAACTGGTGTTCGTGGTCTACCCCAATCCATTCATAGACAAAACAGATTTTAGATTTCAGTTTGCAGATGATAGATTGCAGAAGAAAAGTTTTTCTTTGAAGATCTACGATATATCAGGTCGTCTAATTAAACAAATTTCACTGCCTGCTGCCTACTCTCTACTACCTACGGTCATCTCCTGGAATGGCACTGATGATTCAGGTCGAAAAGTTCCACCTGGAGTCTATTTTATTCGTCTTATGAGAGGTGATTTTCATAAGACAGAAAAGGCTATACTATTGAGGTGATAAGGACGTTGAAATGGCTTCTACACTACAATTTACGAAAATTAATTTTGTTCTCACTTTGTTTCTAATTCTCATAGGCTTAACCTCAGCTGATTGGCTAAGTTCGCAATTGACTGACAATGATTATGCAGAAAGTATGCCCTCAGTAGATTTAGATTCTTTTGACAATCCTCATTTTGTGTGGTGTTCTAATAACGATGGTGACTACGATATTTACTATTTATCTGAAATTACTGGTACGCCTGTAAAAGTTACCGATAATAGTACTCAAGACCTATATCCGTGTTTGAGGTTAGATCAGGCAGGGAACGCACATATTGGCTTCAAAGGATATGATGGTCATGATTACGAAGAATATTACGTAAACAACATTGGTGGTAATTTTGGCGATCCAATACAGGTAAGTTTTACATCAACAAATGTTGGAGTCTTTGTTCCTGAACGTTCATGTTTAGCTATTGATTCTATGGGTATTGCCCATATTGTTTACAAATATGGCTACTATGAATACGGTAATTGGGATGTATATTATGTTAATAATGAGGGTGGATCATTTGGGCCACCGACCAGAATTACTGATGGAGCAGGAGCTATAAACTACGTTAGACCTTCAATTGCTTTGGATACTGCCGACTTTATTCATATTGTGTTCGAGGACGGAACTAATATTATCTATACGAACAATGCTACGGGATCCTTTGATACTTTAAAAATCGTAAGTGAAGGTGCGTATCGTTGGCACGCTTCACTGGGAATCGATTCCTCAAATAAAGTTCATATATCTTATGCTGGATACCATGGGGGTGTTTACTACATTAATAATGTAAGCGGAGTCTTTGACTCAACCATAGTTTTGTCAGAAGATAATAGTGTGAATGGACCCACAGCCTTAGCCGTTGACCATTTAGATGATATTCATATTGCCTATATCGGCGGAGTCTTTGGAAACACTAATTCTCATGAGTTATATTATGTGTATGATAGCGCTGGAAGCTTTGGTGATCCCGAGCAAATAACCAACAATAATGAGCATACTACAGATATATCCTTGAAGATTGATTCTTTAGATGCTTGTCATATAGCTTTTTTGGAAGGACTCTATGGCAGTAATGATTACGAAGTTTGGTATACTACAAATAGCGAATATGGCGGTATCTGTTTTAATGTTAATAGATTCAAAAGTATTAACCCATCTTATTTATTGTTGCAAAATTATCCTAATCCCTTTAATTCGACTACACAAATTGGATATGCATTGTCCAAACAGGCAAAGGTTGTTCTTTCAATTTATAATATTCTCGGCGAAAAGGTGGTGATATTAGTGGATAAACATCAACCGCCTGGTCATTATACGGTTGAATGGAAAGGTAAAGATGCTAATAGTAAGCAATTGCCTAATGGTGTATATTTCTGTAGGTTCATTAACAATGGTAATTTTGCCACAAAAAAAATGATATTGGACCGATGATAGATTCAAATTTTGTTATGGATTTGGTGGAATTGTTTGGAAATTAGCGATTTTTTTACACGGAGGTAGACATGTTTAAACATTGTTCTTTTAGCTTTTTTATCACTTTTGTATTAGTAACAATAGTAGATATTTCTTTTTCTCAAACTATCCTGGGAACAATTCCCATACCGGATGGTGAGGTTCCTACGAGTGTTTTTTATATCGCTGAAACTCAAAAGCTTTATAGTGCTAATCTGTGGCATACTAATATGAGTGTAGTAGATGTTACAAATCGTAACATAGAAGCCACGGTTCCCATGCCTGGTGCATGGATGGCATGTCTTTTTGTTGGAGTTGATAAGGACAATAACCGAATCTATCTCGGCGATGTTACAGGAAAGACTGTTGTTCTTTCGGGCGATGATTATTCACTCATTACTACTTTGTATGGAATATTGGGAATTGGTTTTGCCAGAGACTCGGTGCAGGATAAAAATTACATTGCTGCGAGCCCTGATATTATTTATGTTCTTGAAGGATCCACAAGCACCATTCTTGATTCGATCGAGACCGGCGAATTTGAAATATCATTTGTCAATGCCAATAACCTGTGCTTTGATGCAGATAATGGGCTACTTTATGCTGCGTGTAACAAAGAAAAAAAGATAGATATTATTGACTGTGGCCCGGATACGCTTCTTACCTCTATCCCAATAAATTTAGATACACTTCCATCCGCAATAGACATCAATTGTACTACAGGTAGACTTTATGTCTCTTGTGATAGTTCAGTGGTCGTAGTAGATGGTGTCACCCAACAGGTTCTGACAACCATTTTCTTAGAAGGTCATCCTACTGACCTCTCAGTAGATGAGGTGAATGACAAGGTTTACATTGCCATGGAAGATACCCATGCACTTGTTATTGATGGAGGTACAAATGCAGTAGATGATACAATTCCATTTTCCACGACCTTTATTCAGTGCGACCCATCAGGTAATGAAATTTACCTTATCCTTGGTCATGAAAGTATTCTGGAAATTATTTCTATTCCTGATTATTCACTATTAGAAACAATTATCCTCCATTACCGGTTGGATGACCTGGCAATCGACGAGTCAAGGAATTTACTTTTTGTTGCCGCTACCACCAGGGCAGACAACAACTTTGTATTCAAAATCGACTGTAATACAGATTCGATTATTGATACACTACATGTGAGTGATGAAGCACCTTATACCATATATTTGGGCTATGACGAAGCACTCCAAAAAATATATTTTGCTGAAAGGGGAGTCATGAAACTGTATTGTATTGATGCCGAATTTATGACTCTAATCTCTTCTCATGACTTGCCGGATAATCCTATGCATTTTAATGCCAATCCCATAACGAATAAGGTTTATATCCCGATGCTTAATTCAGCTCAACTACTTGTCTTTGATGGGGCAGGAGATAGCATTGAGACATTTGTTAATATTCACAGTGCGCCTATAGATGCCGAGGTTAATCTCCTGACCAACAAAGTATTTGTTTCTACTGAGTCGTGGTATCTTGATGTTGTTGATGGAGCAACGAATCAGGTTGATACGAGTATTTATCTTACAAGTGGGCCACTTCTTGAGAGTAATTGCGTGAATGATCTCGTAAATGAAATCTATGTATGCAGTTTTTCTGGTCAGGATGTGACTATTCTTGATGGCAACCAGAATTACGCGATAATTACTACAATCCCCTTTGATCATGTAATGAGGGATGGTGTTGCAAATGAATCTACTAATCGCATATTTGTACATGATGCTGATAATCACATCTATATTATAGACGGTGAGACACATGAGATAGTAGATACGATTACTATTTTCAAGGAGGAAACCAGGCTTGCAGTGAATACTGAACATGGAATAATCTATGCATCGGACTTCGGTGGTATTTTAATAATACAAGACGATGCCACAGGAATTACTACTGAATCGCAAAATAAGATCGGAATATGCAGCAAGATTGAACTCATTTGTTATCCGAATCCATTTCGAAACAAAGTAGATATTAGTTTTAGCATAGGGCATCCCGATAGGATAACACATTCATCCTACGGGACAGGTAGTGCAGAGCGCATAGAGTTAAGAATTTATGACGTTTCAGGCCGAATAGTCAAATCTTTTGATCTGGCTTCTGGCGTCTTGCCTCTTGCTTTTGCTGTGTTCTGGAACGGTGTTGACAATTCCGGCAACAGGGTTCCCCCTGGTGTTTATTTCTGTAGATTGAGGGTCGATGATAAAGCGCTAACAACAAAAGTGATAAAACTTATCGACTGAAAAAAAATAAAATAAAAAAGGACGCTTAGAATGAAAAGATACGTACGATTCTTATTGCCTTCTGTCTTTCTATTTTGTGCTTGTAGTACTGCTACAATGGCATCATTGTCAAAGGCAGAAAAGGAGGCTATGCAAACTGCTTTGTTTAAAGCACCTTATCTAAAGGTATTTATTGCTGTTGTTGAAGTTTTCCATGATAAAGAATATTATATAGAAAATGCAGATGAATGGCTTGGTTCAATTACAACGAAGTGGAAGGTTGATAAAGAAGTTCGCAGAAAAATTAACGCTACGTTAGAAGGAGTTGCAGAAAATACAACTAAGGTAAGATTGAAATATTCTATACAAGAACAGACAGAACGCGGCTGGTATGGCACTGAGGATGATATGCGGGTTTATACAACAAAAAAATATTACAAAAAGTATTTCGATTTAATTCGGCAAAAACTAAGAAAGAAATAGTGTTTATGAAGAATGTTTTAAATAGTGCGTGGTCGCAATGACGGTGTGGAGTGAATGACATCTTAACTGGTGACACTATGTAGTTGCCCAATCCTCCAACTACGCTCCCCTCGATAAACTCCCCTCGACATACTCGGGACAGGCGGGACAGGCAGGATAGGTTTATTGGGCTGATTTGGATAAGAAGGAGATGAAATAATGAAAAAAAATTTATTGTTTGTATTATTGTTGCTAATACCCCTGTATGCTGAAGGGATAAAAGAGAATTTATACGTAGTATTCACTGAAGATTTTGAGGAAGCCACTATTGAAGAGATGGCAACGCAATGGGATGAGGTGGTAAATCTTGAAGGGATGTCATTTTCTTCAGATGTTTCTTCAGTGAGCCCGGGTAATCAATCTCTTAGGATGACTTCAATAATAGGCTCGAATACAGGCGGGCATCTTTATAAAAGACTGGCTGAGTATGCAGGTTATGATACTTTATATGCACGTTTCTATGTCAAATTTGCAGAAAGCTGCCATCCAGTGCACCACTTTGTTCATATGGGAGGATATAATCCTCCTACACTTTGGCCCCAGGGTGGAGCAGGAGTGAGACCAGATGGTGACGAGCGGTTTACTACCGGGATAGAACCAATGGGTTCAGACTGGAGATGGGATTTTTATACATACTGGATGCACATGAGAGGGAACCCGGTTCCAAATACATACTGGGGAAACACTTTTCACCCCACACCTCAAGTTTCAGTTGAGAGAGGGGAATGGATATGCGTTGAGATTATGATGATATGCAATAATCCTGCGGACTCTTATAATGGAGAACAAGCATTCTGGATAAATGGAGAACAGGCAATCCATCTTGGAGAGGGTTTTCCAAATGGTTATTGGATCTGGGATAAATTCTACCCGCATCCTGATAGTGCTCCTTTTGAGGGTTTTCAGTGGCGCTTTGTGGATGAATTGAAAATAAATTTTTTCTGGCTTTTATTCTATATGACACAGGGATCTCCTGGACAGGTAGATACAGTCTGGTTTGATGATGCTGTCGTTGCCACAGAGTATATTGGTTCTATTACTGGAATTAGTGAAAGGGAAACATCCGTAATCCAAAGCTTAAACCTTGAAATCCATCCGAATCCATTTTCAAAGCTGACAAACATCAAATTTCAGATGCAAGATGTAAGAAGTAAGAAGCAAGATATTTCTTTGAAAATATATGATGTTTCGGGTCGAATAATCAGGTCTTTTGATCTGGCTTCTGGCGTCTTGCCTCTTGCTTCTACTGTTGTCTGGAATGGTACTGACAATTCCGGCAATGTCTTGCCCCCTGGTGTATATTTTTGTAGATTGAGGATGGAAGATAAAGATTTCACAAAAAAAGTACTAAAGATCTATTAGGTAAAGAGTAAAGGAAAAAGCAATTGCGTAATTACCTCTTGACAATTCAATAATTATGAGTATATTATAGTGTGATTAAGTCAATTTTACCTCTATATATAGTGTTTTTATGTATTAGAACCAGTTAAGGAGATATGAATTATGAGTGGTATTATCGCTATTATATCAAATAAAGATTGTAAAAATGATTTGTTTTATGCCACAGACTACCATTCTCATCTTGGCACATCATATGGAGGAATT
This sequence comes from Caldifarciminota bacterium, assembly GCA_023128195.1. Classification (GTDB taxonomy): domain Bacteria; phylum Hydrothermota; class Tepidihabitantia; order SM23-42; family SM23-42; genus SOIY01. The sequence goes on from JAGMEL010000115.1 coordinate 17,635, forward strand.
GCGATATCAGACGGTAAAAGAACACATAAAAAAATTCACAGTATAGCAAAAACACAGTTTAAATCGAGATTTTCAGAAGATATTGATTTTATAAATATGCACGGAAATTCCGGGATTGGCGTAATAAGTGATCGAGATACACAACCATTAATAATGCGATTAAGATTCGGAGAATATGCCTTGTGTGGCGTCGGTTATATTAATAACCAGGATAAACTCGCCAAAAAATTGATTAATGAAGGAGTGGTATTTTCTGAGATGCCAAATGGTAAAGTAAACCAAATAGAATTAGCAGCCAAATTGATAAATAAAGGAAAGACTATTGCAGATGGTATAGAATACATGCATGATCAAATTGATGGTTCGTTGTCTTTGTTGCTTCTTGGTAAAGAAGGAATCTATGCGGCACGAGATAAGTACGGAAGAAGTCCTTTAGTTCTAAGTGAAAGAAATGGCGATAATATAGTTGCGTCTGAAACATGCTCTTTTAAAAATCTCGGGTTTAAAACAAAGAAATTTTTAGGACCTGGTGAAATCATTCTGTTAAGCGGAACCAGGGTAAAACAGATAAAAAAGCCAGGTAATGTTCTCCAGTTGTGTACTTTCCTATATGTTTATGCAGGGTTTCCTGCTTCAGAGTATGAGGGAAAAAACGTCGAAGAATTCAGAGAAGATTCAGGAAGGATTATTGCAAAAAGAGACAATGTTAAAATTGATTTTGTGGCAGGAGTTGCAGATTCAGGAACTGCATATGCGCATGGCTATTCGCACGAATCTGGCGTGCCAGTCAAGATACCTCTACTTAAATATACTCCTGGATGGGCGAGAAGTTATGTACCTCCTTCTCAAGAAACAAGAAATCTTGTGGCTTTAATGAAACAGATAACAGCAGATGTTTTGATAAAGGGACAAAAGATGGTAATAACTGAGGATTCGATCGTTAGGGGAACACAATTAAAGAATTTTTTGCTCGTTAAATTGTGGAATGCCGGAGCAAAGGAAATTCATGCAAGACCTGCTTGCCCTGCTCTTATGTTTCCATGTAAGTTTCTGTATTCTACACGAAAATTGGATGAATTATTTGCAAGAAGAATACTTAAACGAATGCATGGTGGTAAACATATTAAGGATGTAG
>JAGMEL010000116.1 GCA_023128195.1 Caldifarciminota bacterium
TCTGAGACCTTCTTTGGTATGGTTGACATGGTGGGTTCCTATGGGTTATTATATATGGGTTATATGAAAACCATATTATATAAAACTTGTGCATGAAAACGAAGTGATATTAAAAAATTGAGACGTGTGAGGTGCGGTTTATAACCAAATGGTAGAGAAAAATCGATAGGGTGGGATACTTTAGCCAATATTATTCTAAAAAACGAAATAATCAGGAGAGTTTACATGGGTTAAAAAATGAGGAGTTACGGTAACAGGATGTGTGGGATTTTACTGTTTCGCCATATTCTGTATATGTCGTCTGATTTTGTCCAAATTATCACTACTCGTGTAATATGAAATATTATTAAACTTGAAATTATTCTTAACTATACGTCTGGCTTCCCTGAACATCTCAATCTGTTCTTTGGTGACTGTCGGATTCTTCTGGTCTTCCCAGAAACGTTTTGCGTCTTCATCTTCTAAAACCAATCCGAGATCATTAAAGATTGCCATTGTTTATTTCTCCAGTTATTGGATCGATGTCTGCGTATCTTTAAACATTTCCGATAATGTTATTGAGCGACATGCGAGTAGAAATGTAATTGAGAATGCAATGCATGCACTTGTTATGTATATATTGTGGGAAAAAACAAATGTCTTTCCAAAAATAAGCATTGATATGATTTTTGCACTTAAGTAAAATGCCACTACGAATGTAGTGCCATAAACAAAATTGTTTCCAATGGTTTCAAACGATAGGTAATCTGTCAAAGATTTGATATTTGCATCACCATTCAATGGTGGTGTTTTCTTACGAGAAAATAACACAACCATTAAAACGTAATCAGTATAGGGACTCATCACTAATTGAGGTGCAAGAATTAAAAATCCAAATCCTTCGATTGGAGTGGAGGTAACAAAACGGAAAACTTCTTCACTCACTACAGAATTGATTGAAAGTCCTATTGTAGCCTCGATCCATGAATCAAATATTCCATAGGACAGATAACCTATTATTGAAAATAATATGAAAAATACTACAATGCCCAACATAATATATTCGCTGATTAAAGCATTTATTCGTCCATTGCCATATGCATCATTTATTCCATCATATGATTCATAAGTTGGTGGAGGCTTAGTAAATATTGGACAAATGTCGTAATGTGAATGAAGTTTATAGTATAGATTTGCAAATGGCATATAGTACAATAATTTACAAATAATAACAGTGCCCACTAATAAAAACACTATTGTAAACATTACAATTAGCCATAATGAATCCGGTAAACCCATTTTCCCTCCCCTCAATAAAAAAGTTAAAAAATTATTGTTTTGGTTCGGAATTCGAAACTAACATTTTTACAAAACTGAGTACGCCAATTGAAATAAGAAGTATGGATAATCCAGTCGTTAATGCTGACACCTCCGATAATGAAGATATGAGCATTCCGCCCAATAAACAGATTGTCGGTACTGCCTCAAAAATATTTATTCCCTCCTAATGCATTGCCTATCATCAAATGCACAACTTTACTATGCAAACATATAGTATTTATGGATTTTGATTCAATATGCAAAGATGCCTTATATGCTGAATTGTTTTTCGCCAAAGAACTTAACAGCACACCTTGATCTCACTACACTGCGCAACAATCGATTCTAGGGCAGATATCTGGAAATAATCAC
>JAGMEL010000117.1 GCA_023128195.1 Caldifarciminota bacterium
ATAATAGTTCAGTAGATGGCAGTCAGGCAATGGTAAAGAAAGGATTTCCATACGTTCATTTGATTGAAAACAAAGGAAATATTGGATTTTCAAAGGCAAATAATCAAGCATTGAAATTGGTAAAAGGTAAGTATGTTCTTATTTTAAATCCTGATACACTAATTCAAGAAGATACATTGACAATACTAAAAGACTTCCTTGATAAACATAGCAAAACAGGGGCTGTCGGCTGTAAATTGATAAACCCGGATGGTTCATTTCAATCGGGAAGTCGAAGAGGCTTTCCCACACCCTGGGTTGCCTTTACGAGAATTATTGGATTGAGCAAGATTTTCCCCCGGATCAGGTTATTTGGTCAATATAACATGACCTATCTTAACCCTGATACTGAGAGTGAGATTGATGTGCTAACAGGTTCTTTAATGTTAATAAGAAAAAGCGTTCTCGATAATATCGGATATTTTGATGAAGATTATTTTATGTATGGAGAGGATATTGATTTATGTTACAGAATTAAGAAGGATGGATGGAAGATTTATTACACGCCAACCACCACGGCAATACACTATAAAGGAGAAAGTACAAAAAAGGGTGAATTTTCATACATTTCGAACTTTTACTCTGCGATGTTAATTTTTACACGCAAACACTTTAAGAATCATTATTCATTTTTTTTACGGGCGATGTTAACTACTGGTATTTACATGCGCGCGTATGTTGCTTACCTCGGGCGTCTATCAAAAAGTCTCGCAGCGCCATTACTCGATTTTATACTCATTGCTTTAAGTATTTTTCTGGCAATTAATATATGGCTTCCCCAATATTCCCTTGAAAGATTTCGCATTGTATTGCCCGTATATACTTTTATCTGGTTTGTCAGTATTTATTTATTTGGTGCCTATCACCTAAAACGTAGATATCATTTAAAACCAATTCTCGGGAGTTGTATTGTTGGGTTGATGGTGAATTCAACATTTACTTATTTTCTGAAACAATTTGCCTATTCCCGGGTCGTTGTTCTAATCTCGTTTATACTTATTATATTTTTATTAAGCGTCTGGCGCATTATTTATCGGTTTTCAGGTTTTGTTCCGAGAGAGGGTCCGTTATCAAAATTACGTCGAGTGATAATTATTGGTGCTGGAAAAGAAGGGAAGAGAATACTAAAGATGCTGGAGAAAAGACCTGATATGCAATACGAGGTATGTGGATTTGTTGATTTTGAAACAAATAGTATTGGTAAGGAAATTGATGGAACTGAGGTTTTGGCGACGATAGATAATATTAAGGATGTTATAAGGGTTGAAAAGATTAATGATGTAATTTTTTCATCTGACCGTTTGACTAATGCACAAATCCTCGAAACCATAATCCGCGCCCGGGGTAGCGGTGTAAACTTCAGGATAGTCCCTCATGAACTTGAATACATTGTAGCAAAATCATCAGTTGACGAGATAGATACAGTACCTTTACTTGATATCGCAGGTGTCGCCGATCCTCTGGATTTGATGGTCAAAAGGATTTTTGACATCGTCGTATCGACTTTAGTAATAATTGTGACGTCTCCTTTAATGTTAATTAATCTTCTTTTTGGAGGCAGGTTGGTCAAAAAGACAATTGTCGGCAATGCTGGGCAACCCATCAACATCAGATTTTTCAGGCAGGGAATGGGTTTTATGAAGTATCTCCCTTTATATTTTTCAACGTTTGCAGGTAAGTTAAGTATCATAGGATCAGAAATGACTGAATTTAAGCCGAGTGAATATCATCCTACTTATAAACCAGGATTAACCGGTCTTGTGCAGGTGAAATTAAAAGAGAAGAAGAAGGCACTTACACAGCGGCAAAAAGATTATTACAACCTTTATTATGTAAAGAACCAATCAATCATCACTGATTTGCAGATAATACTCAAATCTATCTTTTAGAACACGGATTCCACGTTAGAAGGCAATTCGGGGCAATACAGATGGATGATAGATTAGGGTTAGGAAGCTTGAATTCCAGCATCCAAACCTAAACCATTTAACCATTTTCTTCAAAAGACTTCGAGAGGATCTACATCTATGTCCAGGGTGCAATTTTTGGTCTTATATGAATTCAGAAATCTCAATTTTCCGTGTCTAAAGGTCTTCGGTGTTTTAAGAAGTATAAAAACACGATATTTTTTTCTTATTTTATAGTAGAATGAATTATTAGGACCAAATGCCTTTATATTTTGCATTCTACTAAGAATTGCAAATATTTTTTCTGCTTGGTTCCATACAGCCTTTTCATCTTCTCCTTTAAATCTCAAAAGAATAAGTTTAGAAAATGGTGGAAAATTGAGTTCTTTTCTAAATTTCATTTCCTGACTATAGAATTTAGGGTAATTCTGTAATTGACTGAAGAGAATTGAATACTGCTCAGGGTGATACGTCTGCATCAGGACCTTGCCGGGTTTTTTGCCTCTTCCAGACCGACCAGCAACCTGGGTAAGAATTTGAAATGTTCGTTCACTGCTGCGGAAATCAGGAAAATTTAAAATAACATCGGCGTTAACAATTCCAACCAAAGTAACTTCTGGAAAATCCAAACCTTTTGTGACAAGTTGTGTTCCCAGAAGAACTTTTGCTCTACCTTGTTCAAAGATATTAAATATCTTTTCTGCCTGCCCCCTTTTTCTTGCTATATCCCGGTCTAATCTTAGAACAATTGGTTCATCTATTTGCCCATGGTTTAGAGCTAATCGTTTTACTATTTTGTTCACCATTTCTTCAATTCTCTGCGTTCCTGCACCCCGGTATAAAAGTGTACCACGTGCACAATTTGGACAGATACTTATTTTTTTTGATTTGTAACTACAAATATGACACGATAACGATGCTGATTCCTTTTTTCCTGGCTTATGATAAACCATAGGTAAATTACAATACGGGCATTTTGCAACAAATCCACAAAATGGACATATTAAATTCGGCGCAAATCCACGGCGATTTAAAAAAAGGATAATCTGTTCATTTTTTTTTAATGTCTCCTCTATCTTTAATTCTAAATCAGGAGATATGAATTTTCTATTCTCCTTTTTCAAATCTATAATTTCGACCTCGGGAAGTGATCTGTTATCAATCCTTTCTTTTAGAGTAAGTAATTGATATTTACCGATCCCCGCGTTACGAAAAGATTCAATCTGTGGTGTGGCACTACCAAGTACTACGACAATATTCTCAAATTTACCACGCATGACTGCAACATCTCGTGCATTATATCGCGGCATACGGTCATGCTCCTTGTACGAATGGTCGTGCTCTTCGTCAACAATTATTATCTTTAAATCCTTAATAGGAACAAAGATTGCTGAACGTGGACCAATTATAATTCTGTATTCACCTTGCTTAATAGCATACCATAATCTTTTTCTTTCCTTATCAGAGAGTGAAGAATGTATTGTTACAACATCGTTACCAAATCTTTCGTGGAATCTTTTGTAAATAAGATGGGTCATAGATATTTCAGGAACCAAAATTAATGCCCTACCGCCCTTTTTTACAACTTCATCAACACACCTGAGATATACTTCTGTTTTGCCGCTGCCGGTTATACCGTATAGAAGAAAAGTTTTAAAATAATTCGTTTTTAAAGCACCCAGAATTCTTTTTATTACATTACTCTGGGGATAAGTTGGTACCGATGTTTTTACTAAGCTGGGCAGTGCAGCAGGTTTCTCGATGGGTTCATATTTTTTTAAAATCTTTGAAGGAACAGTGAGCCGTAAAACCTCGCCCAGGGTTGAAAGATAATAGTCAGCTATCCATTTATAGAGTTTTAATAAATTTTTCGAGATAAACTTCTCTTCAATTAATTCTTTAACATCCTTAATACCATTAATATATCTTTGTGAGTTTATTTTTATAACAATTCCATATTTTAATTTATTCCGAAGCGGAACCAGGACAAGGTCTCCAACCTGTAGATTGTCTTGAGCATTGTAAGTAAAAAAATCAAATTTTGTCCGGGGGATTGCGATATCAACTTTCATTTTGAAATTATAACAAAACAGAAATAAAAGTCAATGTGTGAGGGGTGAGTTTGTAAGGATGATAACGCGTTTATTTTTGTACTATCTTCAAAAATCTATGTTTACCAGCTCGGACAATAACGGGCTTTTTAAATTTCACAATATAATTAATATCGTTTACACGTTTTCCATCGATATCTATTGCACCTTCCCTGATTTTTCTTTTTGCTTCCCCTCTCGAACTCATTAATCCTGTTTTTACAAGGAGGTCAATGATATTAAGTTCTTTACTTTTTATTTTAAATTCTTTAATCTGTTTGGGAAGTTCTTTTTTTGTAAACACCTTTTCAAATTCATCAGCAGCTTTCTGTGCTGCCTTTGCCGAATGATACATACGAACAATTGTTTTTGCCAGCTCAAACTTTGCGTCTCTGGGATTGATTGAGCCTTCATGCATTGTTGTTCGATATTCCTCAACTGTGTGTGGAAAGGCATCAGTTGCAAGTTTAAAATATTTGACGATCAATTCATCAGGAAGCGACATAACCTTACCAAACATCTGCTTTGCTGATTCAGTAATACCAATATAATTATCAAAGCTTTTACTCATTTTACGAACACCGTCAGTTCCTTCTAAGATTGGTAGCATTATGATTACCTGCGGCACCATTTTAAACTCGCGCATCAATTCTCTGCCAACAAGCAGGTTAAATTTTTGGTCAGTGCCACCGATTTCGACATCAGCCTTAATCGCAACTGAATCATAGCCCTGGCATAATGGATAGATTATTTCATGCATATAAACCGGCAACCCTTCTTTCAAACGTTGAGAAAAATCATCTCTTTCTAAAATCCTCGCTACAGTGTATTTAGATGCAAGTTCAATAAAATCATACATTGTTAATGCACCAAGCCACTTGCTATTATATGTAAATTCGGTTCTTTGGGGGTCAAGTATTTTGAAAATTTGTGTTTTGTATTTTGCCATATTCTTTTTGACCTGTTGTTTTGTGAGTTTTGGACGGGTTTTAGAAGCACCGCTCGGGTCGCCGATCATGCCTGTAAAATCACCTACTACTAACACCGCTGTATGACCTAAATCCTGAAATTGCCTCAGTTTTCTCAGCTGTACACTAATACCAAGGTGGATTTCCGGGGCTGATGGATCAATCCCCAACTTAATCCTCAAATTCTTTTTCTTTTTTAATTTTTTTATTAACTCTTCCTCAGAGATCACTTCAGCGATATTGGTTTTAATTATTTGCAGTTGTTTTTCTGATTTCATGCTGAATTATATGCAGAATTGAAAGGAAGTCAATGAAAATATAGTTTCAATAATTACGTTTTACCGCGTAGTATTACGTTGGACACATATTTTTTTGCAATTATTTGAAATTTTTCCAGGGATGGAATATAATCTGTTTCCAATTTTTTTCTGTATTCTTCTTTGTATGCATTATCCGGGATATATGCCTGCAAAGCCCATTTTTTTGCACCTTTTATTACTTTACCAATCTCGTGAATTGTACTTTCGTCTATTATCCCGGGCACACAGGTTGTGCGAAATTCATAATCGATTAGATCACTCATTAAAATAGCTTTTGATTTTTTAATATTTTCAATATCTATTTTTTTGCCTGCGGCTACGTGATATCTTTTGTCTAAAGGTGCTTTAATGTCCATTGCTACATAATCGATGAGTTTCTTATTTATTAATTCTCGCATGACTTCTGGATATGCACCATTCGTATCAAGCTTTACTGCAAAACCCAAGTCTTTTACTTTTTGGCATAGTTCAAATACGTCTTTTTTATAAACAAGGGGTTCTCCACCAGTAAGTACAACACCATCAATCCAACCTTTTTTCTTTTTTAGATCCTGGGCTATTTGATTCCACTCGATAACCGGGTATTTCTCAGGATTCATTATTAGATCCCAGTTCTGGCAGAACGGACATAAAAAATTACATTTATCATAGAACAAGACTGTGGTAATTTTACCGTCCCAGTCAATTAATGATGTTTTAATAATCGCCCTGATCATGTTTTTCTTAATTTATTTCCATCCTATTCGTGCCTTCATTCCACCTGTGTAATCTGTGTTATGGGATTGTGATTGACATTTGTCATTCGCAATTTCTTTCCTCTTTTCTCATCTTCCCAACTTCCTAACTTCAAAACTTCCTTTCTCTCTTTGCCCCCCCATTCTCCTTGTCTCCCCATCTCCGTTTCTTTATTATCTGCCTTCTCCTGCCCTTTTTATTAATCTCTTTCATTATCCTTTCCACAACCTCTGGTATACTTGCTTTAACCTTTTCTGTACACTTTTCACTAAAGCATGAATTATCCTCTATTTCTACTGCATAGATATCAATACACGTAGGCATTTTATAGCCGAATTTTCTGCCCAGTCTTACTGCAGTGACAAAATCTATACCATGCGAAGCTGATAAAGATGGTTTTTTTTTGAGGGGGTTTACTTTGATTTTATAAATATCTCCGGGTTTTCCCTCTGTTGTCTTTATTGAATCGACAAAGAGCACCTTGTTATACCCAAGGATTTCATCGAGCATGCTGAGGCCGTCAAGACTGCCCGATTTAATAGTGATATTAGGTTTTTTAATTCGCTTTTTAAGTTCTTCTGTAATCTTTATACCTACGGCATCATCACATCGATAAGGATTACCCACACCGTAGATTAGGATCTTTTGCATACCTATAATATAGTAAGATTGCTACTTAAGTCAAGAGATGCAGTATTAAATAAGTAGTTAAATGGTAATTGGAATAATTCTCCGTTTCGCCGATTCTCCCGTGCTCCGTTTCCTCTTTGGCTATTTACACTGTCTTCAGCGTCTTAACAATTTCCTTATTGGTATTATAAATATCAACTTGAAGCGGTACATGTCCGTTAATCGTATGCGTAGCACAGGCTAAGCAAGGGTCATAAGCGCGAAATGCCATTTCTACCATATTGAGCAATCCATCATTAACCTTGCCACCTTTGATCAATGCTCGGGCTGCTTTTTCAATCGACATATTCATTGCTGCTGAATTATTGACTGTAGCAACGATCAGATTTGCCTTGGTCAATACGCCTTTCTCGTCGGTTTCATAGTGGTGGAACAGAGTTCCGCGTGGCGCTTCGATCACGCCAATCCCCTGTTTTGGGATTTGAAAATCCATATTGCGGATATTCGGATCAAGGATTTCCGGATCATTAATGAGTTGTACCATTGCTTCTGCAGCCTGTAGCGCCTCGATTAACCGAGCCCAGTGCGTTGCCAGTGTATTATGGGCTGGTTTTCCACCCAATGTCTCGTAGAACTTTTCATAGTGTTCCTGGGCTAATGGTGTTGCCATTCCGTCAGAGGCGTTCAAACGCGCCAATGGAGCTACGCGAAATACACCACTATCTTTACCATCAACAAAACCTTTCCACCCGACTTTTTTGAGATATGGGAATTTAATATAGGTCCAGGATTCCACACCTTCAGCAATATGTTCGAGATAATCATGTACCTTGAACTTTGCAAACTCCTTGCCCTCAGGGTCAACAACCCGGATCCATCCATCATAGAAGTCTATTTTATTGTTGTCGTCAACCAGACCCATATAATAGGTTTTATGTTTGTAAATGTCACCAACAATAAGATCTACATATGTTTTGTTTGCAAGAACAATGTCAGCAAATGCCTGGAGACTGAATTTGGCAAATTCTACTGAATCCTCAGCTGTCTTTTTAAATTCTTCCTGCATTTCTTTGATCATGGGTTTGGATACACCACCGGGTAAACAGTGAACCGGATGAATAACCCGACCACCCATGGTCTGGATAATATTCCTCGTACGTTTTCTAATATCAATGACCTTTTTGCCAATTTCGATACCGACCTTACCAATCACGCCAAGTATATTACGCTCTGCTGCAGGTGCATCAGGGCCTACAATGAAATCAGGTCCGCCAAGAAAATAAAAGTGGAGATTGTGGTCTTCAAACATAAAGGCATTATAGACAAATTCCCTGATCTTTCGTGCTGCTGGAGGAGGTTCAACACCGTATAAATCATCAAGGGCTTTTCCTGAGACAGTATGATGCGCTGTTGGACAGACTCCGCAGATTGTTTCAGTAATACGGGGCATCTCTTCAGCAAGACGACCTGTAGCAAATCTTTCATAACCACGCAATTCAGGAACCTGGAGACACGCATGTGCTACATCTCCTTTGTCATCGAGGAATATTTCGATTTTTCCGTGTCCTTCTAAACGGGTAATTGGATCTATTGTAATCTTCTTATATGCCATTCTACACCCCCTGCTTTCTTCTTAAGATCGAACTTGGTAAAGTATACATGTAAAAAAGTCCAATAGGACCGAGCACAGATTCAGCGATTCGCTCAATTTCTTTCTCGTCATCAACATCAATGATTGAGGCAAGGCTTGATAAAAACTTTGCGCCCATGTCCTTTACCTCTTTGGTTGGACCAAAACAGCCGCGGCACGGCATATTGGCATTAATACAACGTTCCCCGCACCCACCACGTGTTGCCGGACCAAGACAGATAATGCCTTCAGCAAGAAAACATTTTTCTGGATCATGGATAACCTCAGATATTCTTTTAATTTCCTTAATAGCCAGTTTGTCAGGTTTGCTTTTATTTAATGGACAGGTTTCACACAATGCCTTGTCTACTGTCAGTACTGAACCTTTTTCAGGTAATTTACCCTCTAAAATAGCAGTGATTGCATTCATAATCAGGTCTGGTGGCGGTGCACATCCAGGAAGATAGTAGTCAACCTCGATTGTTTGGTCAAGTGTCTTTACTGTATCATAAAATTCAGGAAGTGTTAGTTTCCCCTGAGGGATTTCAGTTACTGTCTGTGGATATACACCTTTGGGATTTACAGTTGTGTGGGTTAATTTGTAAGCGGTTTCAAATATCTCTTTTTTATTGGCAACATTAGCAAGTCCGGGAATACCGCCAAGATGAGAACAGGCACCAAACGCAACAACAAGTCCTGATTTCTTGCGCAGGAGTTTTGCCATATATTCCTGTTCTGAAGTGCGGATTGCGCCGTTGATAAAGCTGACAGCAAGCGCACTGTCTTCCATTGCCTCAATATCTTTATATTTAAAATCCATTGCTACAGGCCATAATTTGATGTCAACTGCTTCAACGACTTTCAGGATGTCTTCAGCTAAGTCAATAACTGCCTCTTCACAGCCGCCGCACGAGGCACACCAGTAAAATGCGACTAACGGCTTTGCCATTTATTTTCTCCTTTCAAACACACAGATTTATTACACGAATTAACACTAATTTATTAAACACACTAATTGTCACGAATTGTGGCACGAATAAATTGCTCCGTTTCTCCAATTCACCGTTTCACCGTTTCTCGCCGCCTTTGGCGGCAAGATTCATCTCCTTAACTATTTCGACAAATTTATTTGCTTCATCTTTACCAATCCATTCTAACCTTACTATATTTTTATTAAACCCTAATAGATCTAAATTTAATTTTAACATCTGCTCACGCGCCTTGGCACGAAAATTACCTTTGGCATAATGACAGGCATCAGGATAACATCCGCCAATAAGTATACCTTTTGCTCCACTAAGCAATGCAAGCATTACATGAGATGGGTCAACCGCACCACTGCACGGAACCCGAATTATCTTAACATTCTCAGGATAGGAATACTTGTCATATGCTGCTTTATCTGTAGCATTATATGCAGACCAGCGGCACAAAAGCGCGAGTATATCACCTTTTTTAATAAGGGTACGAATCTGGTTAGATAATCCTTTAGGATTGAACCCCTCTAATTGGCTCGCATATGATGGACAGGTAATAGAACAGATACCACAGCCCATGCACAATTCTTCATTGACTTTAATCTTATCATCAACAATTGAAATTGCATTATACGGACAGGTTCCAATACACATTCTACAGACACTGCAGAGATCATCATTAATTTGTGCATTGGGTTGTTTTGTTTCGATTCTTTCTTGTTGAAAGAGGCTCAAAACAGAAAATGCGGCTTTGCGTGCATCAATCAATGTATCTCTTACACCACTCGGAAATGTTGCTGATCCAGCAGTGAATATACCACGCGGCAATGCCGTATTACCTAATCCGGCATTTTCAAAGAGCACAGGAAAATCACCATTCAATTTAATGCCAAGTTTGTCAAACGTAGGATTATCAGGCACAAATCCTGAACTCAATACTACAGTGTCGGCTTCAATCTCAAGTAATTCATTGGTATAAAGGTCTTCAGTCCTGACCACAAGGTTACCATTACGCTTGAAGACCTCTGATGGTTTTCCTTTTATAAATGAAACACCCTGCTCCCTTAATTTATTATAAAAATACTCAAATGTTCCATAACTGCGCATATCCATTGCAACAATGTAGACCTGTGTATCGGGAAAACGGTCTTTAATCAACTTTGCCTCTTTTAAGCCTAAGAAACAGCAGATCTTAGAACAATAAGGAAGATGTTTGGAATCACGCGACCCAACGCAGTGGATGATTACGACCTTTTTTGGTTTTAGCTCTCCAGACGCTACGGCACGTTCGAATTCAATGGTCGTCATGACGCCGTCTAAACGATGATACCCATATTCTTCAACCTTTGACACATCATACAAGTTTAACCCTGTTGCAACGACCACAGCACCGGCATTAATTTCTTTTTCAGTAATCTTATGGTCAAGTTCGATTTTTCCCGGACATACTTTTATACACTCGCCGCATTTTGTACACGTATCAAAATCTATCGCGTGCATGTTAGGATAGGTTGGTACATAGTAGATTGCCTTTCGTTTTTTGCCTGTATCATCTACTTCAACAGGACAGACATCAATGCATTTTCCGCAATTATTACATTCAATAACACCGCGTGATCGTATCTGCACATTTATTTTATAATTGCCGACCTGTCCTTTAATATCTTTGACTTCACTATTAAATGAGTACTCAATATTTTTATTTTGCAGCATAGTACCAATCTGCGGCATCAAGGTATGGCTGTATGGTGTGCCTTCAGGGTAGAGTCGGTCCAATTTTGCAACCATACCGCCGAGAAATGGCGTTTTTTCAATAAGATTGACATTCACACCATTCTGTGCCAGCTGCGAAGCAGTCTCAATGCCTGCAATACCTGCGCCAATGATGAGTGCACTCTTATTTTCAATATTAAAGACCTTTGGTTTTACCGGTATGATTGCCTTCATTTTTTCAACCGCAGCAACAATTAAATCCTTTGCTTTGTCCATTGGGTGTCCTAAAAGCACAATATGTTCATAGAGATTTACGAATTCCGCATTAATATTTGGGAATAATATTTCCATCAGGTTTGGACTGCACCCGGCAATCACGACTTTTTCGTCAGGAGCAATTTCTGGTCTCTTTTTACACATGTTTTCATAGTGTTCGATTTCAATATCAGTGCCCAGATCAAGTTTGGGCAATTTTATTGCACTATTACAATCGCATATTAATACTCTCATATTACTCCTTATTACCTGGTACTTTCTTCAGATGGTGTTGGACTGATTTTTTCTAATACGGCAGCGGGTTTAACCCGGTTGAATCTCATTCCTACTGCATTTTGGTCCAGACCAAAGCTCAAACCCAATAGTTGAGGATAATAGAGTACGGGGATTTCGTATTTGGTTTCAAATTTTGCTTCAGCCTTGCGCTGGTTATCTTCATACATCACTGTACAAAACGGGCAGATAGAAATCAGGGCGTCGGCATTATTATTTTTCGCGATGTTTAATTTATGGTTTGCCATGGTTACTGCCAGGGCTTCATCAATACCCAGTACTGAACCACCACAACACATTTTTTTGTCTACATATTCAATTGATTCTGCACCGGTTATATTTATCATCTCATCGAGTGTATGGGGAACTTCAGGATTATCAAAACCATAAAGCTGTGAAGGACGCATATAATGGCATCCATAATGGGCAATTACCCTGAGTGCACCTAATGGTTTTTTTATATGTTTTTTAATGTTTTCAATACCAATGTCTTCATAAAGCACTCTCACAAAGTGCCGAACCTGAACCTCGCGAGGATAGGAAAAACCAAGTTCCTTAAATTTTTTATAAAATTCATTGTTTTTCATCTGCTTCTGGGCATCAGAGAGCATTGCTGTACACGAATTGCAGAGTGTTATAAGGTCCAGATTCATCTTACTCGCAATGCCGATGTTCCGTGCTGCTAAGAGGAGTGATGTCTCTGCATCGACTGCCTTCAAAGGAAACCCACAGCACGATGCGTCTTTCATGTCGACAAATTCAATATTCAGTTCTTTGGCAACATTGCGGGCACTTAGCTCATAATGCTGTGCCCGTACAGGAACTGTACAGCCCAGAAATAACGCATACTTTTTCATTCTACCACTCTCTTTTTGTCGGGAGAACTGTCTTGTTTTGAATTTTGCATTTTGGTAATTTGTATTTGTTTATGTCTCACATCGAGTGTTCGACACGAGACGGAATTTAGTGCTTCGGATTTAGGATTTGCGTGGGCATTCTTTGAATGCACACGCGCTGTTATGTTTGTATATTCTAGGATTTTTGCGACCTCAGGGATTGTTTTGTCTACTGGCGGTAAACCGAGCCTCTGCCGTTTTTTTAAGTCAAAGTCTTCAATTTCATAGAGCCTGCCGAGTCTCTTCAATAAATCGAGCTGTAATTTATATCCTTCAGGACAATAACCCTGTTCCACTGCATAGTTTTTAATGGCATTGATCAAATCTGCTACCATTATACCCTGAGGACATCTTTCTGTGCACGCATGACAATGCGCACAGAACCATAAAAAAGGTGAGGATAAGACCTCATTTTTCATACCCAGAAGCGTAAGACGGATAATCTTTCTTGGATTATAGCGTTCATCAAAATATCTTACCGGGCAACTCGCTGCACAATCACTGCAGCCAAAACATTTAAGTAATCCTTCACCACCTTCTTTTTTGATGATTTCCCATTTAAAATTAGGGTCGGCATTTTTCAAATCAATCATAATTCTCCTTTGTACTTCCGACAGTTTTTCATGAAGGTTTTATAGTCATTAATTTTTGAATATACTACTCAAAAAATTAGTAATGTCAATAGAAAATCAGTACTTTTGAGTTAAATTTTGTTTTAAATGAATATTCTACAGGTTGAATAATGCGAAAATTCTATTTCGCCTGAGCTCAAATTTTTTAAATATTTTCGGAATTTAGGATTTTGGCTTAGAATTTGTATATAATTAGAGAAAAACTTCTGTCTCAATAGGATTTTTACCTATTTTTTTAAGATTCTCAGTGAATTCAGTAACGACATTTACAAATTTATGTCCTTCAGAGGCAGATATCCATGAGAGTCTTATGCGGTTCGTATCTAAACCCAGTTCTTCAAAAATCTTCTTTGTTAGCGCAAATCTGCGTCGGGTATAATAATTACCGGATTGATAATGACAATCTCCAGGATGGCAGCCGGCAACTAATACACCATCAGCACCTCCCAAAAAGGCTTTTAAGACAAAGACGGGGTCTACACGGCTTGAGCACATCACCCTGATTGGAATGAGTGATGCTGGCATTTTTAATCTGCTTACTCCAGCCAAATCTGCCCCTGCAGAGGAGCACCATTTACAGAGAAAACCGATAATTCTGGGCAATTCATTTTCTTTCATTGCTAATCCGCTACGTCCTCCAATTCTTTCATTTCAAAAATAGCCATTGGTACTTTTTCCTCAAGGTCTTTTCCGGGCATATATTCAAAAGCCTTCTGGATGCGCTCGCTTACTTTTGTGAAGATAGTGGCGATGGGGATATTAGTTGGGCAAACATCTGAACACATACCACATCCCACACAGGTAAACCCAATATGGGTCAGCCTGCCAAGATGATAAAATACAGTATCAGCAGGGATCCTTAAGGCACTTCTCTTTTTTAATTCAGTTTCAAAGGTTGAAGGATCGAGTTCACTATCTGCTGATTCAAAATAACACAATTTACAGTAACACACTGGGCAGACTTTGCTGCAAGCGTGACAATTGATGCATCTCCCAAAGATATTAATTAGACCCTCTATCCCGAAATCTTCAGTTTTAAGATCAGCAAAGGTCGTTTGTTTTTTTTCTTTTCTTTTTTTCCTGATAGTATCTAATGCGGCTGATTCCAAATTTTCTTCATCAAATTGATTACTTATACCTTTAAGAAACCCTGCTCCTTTTTCAGTTTTAATTAATACACTTGTTTCTTTATTAATATCATTGCCTGCAAGTTGTACGATAATATCGGCGTTATCCGGAACAAAATTTTCGCAGATACGACAGCATTCTCGTAATTCCTGGAGGTCCTCTCCAGTTTTTACATTCTCCCAGTACTTTTTTAGTTTATTTTCTAAAATATCTTTTTTGGTTTTAATTGGAAAAACCCCTCCGCAGGTAAAGCTTACAAACAGGAGATTATCCAATTTTGCTTGCTCAAGCTTGACAAGTTCAAAAAGTGCCCTCAATTCACACGGTCTTAAGACAACTGCAACTGGTGATGTAACTGCTTCAATCATTGTAAGGCGCGAAATCATCTTTCCTGCATTTGTTGGCATTAAGGGGAATGTGGGTGTAATGTCATTTAATAGTTTCTTATCTGTTATGAGTGTGTAGGCGTAATTGTTATTATGCACCTTTGAAAGTGTAAAAATACTGCTTACTTTTTTATTCTCCAATAAAAAGAGAAGGATATCTTTTATTGTATCATCAGGGGATTTGGGTATCTTAAAGCTTTTCATTGCTGACCTTTCGAGTCTTCATACTCATGTAATTCATCTTCCTTGTATGTAAGAATCGGTATTGATTCATTTCTATCCTTCCCCGGGATATAATCAAACATCTTCTGAACCGTATCGCCAATAAAACTGAATACCTGGGCAACTGGTACATCCATAGGACACCCATCTTCGCAGGCTCCACAATTTACACAACTAAGTGCCATATGGGACATTCTGCCGAGATGAAAGAGTATTGTATCAG
>JAGMEL010000118.1 GCA_023128195.1 Caldifarciminota bacterium
CTGATTTTGTGATTATATTATTGCTGCAAGTCATTTTTTCGAACTCGGCTGCAGTGTAAACATCATCAAATTTACCATAACCCAATTTTGCCAATCCTTTAGGGATAAATGGGTTTGCACCGATAGCAAGAATTATTGAACCAGCATTTAATTTGATTTCTTCGCGGTCCTTATTTTCTATGGTTGCAACGAAGTTACCAAAGAAACCAAGTATTTCCTTAACCTTGGTATTTTCAAAAACTTTAATCTGCTCGGTGTTCTTTACCTCACTAATTTTTTTGTTCAAAAACTCTCGGGCAGGCTGCATAGTAGGAAAAAGCAATCCATACTCTCTGAGTCTGCCGCCAAGTTCCTGCTCTTCTATTAAATAGACTTTTCTATTTTTTTGTGCTGTTCTCAGCGCAGCTTCTATACCAGTTATTCCACCGCCGATTATAAATACATCCGCGTTACAATCAATCTCCTTTTGCTGGAGTGCATCATGATACCTTACCCGATTTATTGCTGCACGAATAGAACGGAGCGCCTTACTGGTTGCTGCTTCTTTATCAGGTGTCATCCAGGCACATTGCTCACGAATATTTACGAGCTGAAACATATATGGGTTGAGACCGCTGCTTGACATTACTTCCATAAAAGTAGTTTCATGTTGTTTAGGAGAACATGCAGCAATTACAATACGCTCAAATTCGTTCTTCTTTATGCTTTCAACGAGAAATTTCTTACCATCTTCAGAACAAAGCAGTTTATGTTGCTCAATACCTGCTACTTTATTGTCTTTTTTTATTTGTTCGGCAATTTTGCCTAAGTCGATTACCTCTGCAATATTTGGTCCGCATTCACACAAATATAAACCAATCTTTACCATTCTAATCCTCTGTTGTATTTAAGGCTCGTGCTACAGCAGCCTGTGCCTGAGTAGTTACATTCTGCATAAATTTTGGTCCTTGAGCACAGCCCGCAACAAATATTCCCGGACGTATTGTTGAAACCGAGTCAAATTCTGCGGTTTTAACAAATCCGAAATTGCCCAATTCAATACCCAATAATTTCGCCAATTCATCAGTACCTGGAAAAGGTTCGACATAAGGTGCAAGAACTACCATATCAACATCAACTGATTCTTTTTCTGCTTTTTCATTCTGATAATTTATTTTTAATCCGGCGCCGTTGCCATTTTCTGCGATTTGTATTTCTTTTATCCTTATGAATTTAACACCTTTTTCTTTTACCTCGTGGTAAAATTTCTGGTTACCCTTTTCCGGGATTGAAAGTTCCTTATAGAATTGGTAGACCTTTACTCCAGGTAATATATCCAGGGCATAATGGGCAAATTTTGTCAAATACATACAGCAAATCTGTGAACAGTATCCTTTATTATCACGACCCACACAATGGATGAGCCCGATCGATTTTGGTTTCTTGCCGTCCCGCTTTTGAATTACACCCGAGGTTGGACCATTCGTTGCTCTTAATCGTTCGAACTCAAAGGCATTGAGGACATTTTCAAATTTTCCGTAGCCGTATTGTGTAAATTGCTTGCTATCGTTCAGTCTGAAACCTGTGGCTACAATGATCGCGCCGACTTTTATTTCTATTTCTTCATCTTTGTCGTCATAAATAATAGCATCGAACATACACGCTTCTTTACACGCAGTGCATTCTTCTCCTTTTTTGCCGCGCAGGCAGTATTCCATATCAATCGCTGGTGCATTTGGCAAGGCACCGGCACAGGCAAGATATATTGCCTTTCGTTTTGACATATTCTCTTCGAATTCATTGTCCACGCTTACTGGACATGGCTCAAAGCATGCGCCGCAACCAATACAATTAACAAGGCTGACATACCGTGCACGTTTTATTATTTTGACTGTAAAATTTCCGCTTTCGCCACTAATATTTGTCACCTGACTAAGGGTCATTAATTCGATATTTTTATTTTCAAGGATGTCTGACTGTCTGGGTGCAAGTATACATGTGGCACACTCCATATTTGGAAAGACCTCTTCCGATTTAATCGCGGCTCCACCAAAGTATGACGCCTGCTCAATTAAATAGACCTTTCTTCCTGCTTGTGCTGACAACAAACTTGCCTCAATTCCTGCAAGTCCTGCACCTATTACCAAAATATCTCTATTCTTTGCCATTATTCAATAAACGGTTTGTTCTTTAATGGATTCGGACCAAGTTTCTCAATATGTTCAGCAAATTCTTTTGTTACTTCGGA
>JAGMEL010000119.1 GCA_023128195.1 Caldifarciminota bacterium
TCTTCAAGCCCCTCAGTTTCTACTACTGTTTTTCTTGGTGCACAAAATACAAATAACATAATGCACCCAATTAATAATATTTTTTTCATTCGATCCTCCTTTTTTCTTATAAAATCAAGATAACTCCGTTAATCTATTAATTATCTTTTAATTACTTAAGTAATTTTTTTAAATCCGGTGCCTTTTCCTTTTTACATATCAATACGCCACCCGGACTAACAACTATAACCAGACCTTTTATTCCATACGCCTTTAATGGTACACCAGAAGTATACATAATTGAGTCATTGATTTCAAGACCCTTTACGTCACCAATCAGAATGTTTCCATTTTTATCTTTTTTAGAATAGCGCTCGAGTGCAAGCCATGAGCCTACATCATCCCAGACAAAATTACTTTTCACAACACACAATTTTTTGCTTTTTTCCATGACACCGTAATCTATTGATATATCAGGTATTTTTTGAAAGTACCCTTTTTCATTTGTTTTTATAAATTTCATGACACCGTTATAGACCTCAGGGATAAAATTCTCCATTTCCGCAAGGATGTTTTTTATTCTAAAACTGAATATACCACTATTCCACAGATATTTCTTACTCTTAATATATTTTTTTGCCTTTATTAAAGAGGGTTTTTCTGTAAAGCCTTCTCCTTTAAATGCTTTTATTTTATTGTGCACGCCTATTCCTTTACCGATTTTAACATATCCATAACCCGTTTCTGGACGATTAGGGGTTATTCCATAAGTAACAAGATGTCCTTTTTTAGCGAGTTCCTGGCCACATTTTAGAACTTCGATAAAGTTTTTTTGGGGATTGATTAGATGATCAGCAGGCATCACATGTAGCACACCATCACCATAATCTCGTTTCAGTATCATGGCTGTGAGGCAGATCGCTGGTGCTGTATTGCGTCGCATTGGTTCAATAATTGTATACTCTTTACCAATATACTTATAAGTAAGTTTCTTGAGTTCTTCAGGAATTATCAGCACCCGTTCATTTTTTTTGAAATAACTTTTGACTCTATTCATGGTTTGAATAATGAGAGGTGTATTATTAAAGACCGAAAGAAACTGCTTTGGAAAATCTGGTTGACTCACAGGCCAGAATCGCTTTCCTTGTCCACCTGCTAAGATGACAGCAAATTTTTTAATTTTTAACCTCCTTGAGTTTAAATAAAACGCTGCCGAATTTCATTTTCGCCTTAATCTGAACAGGATATCGCGCCTCATCATCAGAATACCAGATATTCATTTCTCCGCCCGAACCAAAAATTCCTTTTCCTTTTGTTTGTGGTGAAACGAGAATTGTATTAAATTCACCTATAGGCGTTTCAATTTTCATCTTTTTTTCTACGTAGCAGAATATTTCATAATTCTCTTTTGATTTATGAATATTCACCGGTATTGTATCGCCCACTTCTAAAGGAATTGTGCGTAGAAAATACCAGAAACTGAGTAAATCTCTTGATTTTCCCAAAAGCCCAAAGCTTAAAGAATCGTCATAAACAACATACAGGCTGTCATGGTCAAAGAGTAGTTTTGAATGATTATGATATTTTCCTTCGTTTATACTTTCTTCATAATAGATTGGCAATAAATCCTCGGTTTTTGCATATACTTGTATTGTATCGCTCAAGGAAAAAAGAAATCTGAGGCTGGGATTAGAGGTTAGGATCGAAGTAAAGTGGTAACACGTAAATCCTTTGTAAGTGAGTGTATCCTTTATCTCTAAGGTCATGCTACCCAGGTTTAGAAAGGAAAATTTTGCAACATAGTCAAGTTTCTCTCCTATTGCGAACCCCGTAGGAAATTCTGCCTTAAATAGTGAGGCATTTTTTAAAAGATGGTTCACTTTTTCTCCACCACCCGCGGCATGAAGGGCGAGGTACTCCAACGGGGTAAAAAATATTAGAAAAAATAAAGTAATCATATTACTAAACTGTTTAACCTTTTAATTCTATTTCCAAGCGGTGGGTGGGTACTGAATAAACCTGCAACATCAGTTCTATCTTTTCCAAAAGGACTGGCAATAAAAAGATGGGCATTTGATTGGGAAGCACGTTTCAGAGGCTTATGACGATCACGTAATTTTGCAAGTGCCTGGGTAAGCCCTTGAGGATAACGTGTTATATATGCACCTGATGCGTCGGCAAGGTATTCGCGCTGCCTTGAGATTGCAGATCTGATCAAGGCAACGAAAATTGGAGCAATTATTGCTAAAACAAGTCCAATTACGAGAAGGATCAAACCTGCCTGACCACCAGATTTTCGACTGCGCCTTCGACCACCGAAAAACATAGAGCGCAGAAAAAAATCCCGCAGCAGTATTATCAACCCGCCAATGGCCGAAACCACGGTCATTAGTAGTATATCATAGTTCCTGATATGTGCCATCTCGTGGGCAACAATGCCCTGGAGTTCTTGCCGGTTCATGATCTCAAGGAGTCCGGTGGTTACCGCAATTGCGGCATTTTCAGGATTTCTGCCCGTAGCAAAGGCGTTGGGCGCCGGCGAAGGAGTAATGTAGACTTTTGGTTTTGGCGTACCTGCGGCAATCGCTACTTCTTCAACAACATTATGGAGCATCCGGAATTCATCAGGGTCAGCTGGTACTGAACCGGTTGACCTGATCGCTAATTTATCCGAGTTATAATAGAGAATGATATTGTAGATGATTATGAAAATTGCAAAGAAAATGTAGCCGATAATACCCCAGTTAAGAAGGCGCACCACGACATAACCGATTGCACCAAGAAATAGACTTGTGACTAAGATAAAAACAATAGTTTTGCGTTTGTTGGCACTAATTAAGTCGTATAGTGTTTCCGCCATTAAAATTTAACCTTAACTGCTTTTTTCTCCTCTGCTGGTGCTTCGAAAAATTCACGAGATTTAAAATTAAACAATGAAGCAATTACTGTTTGAGGAAACTTTTGAATTGTAGCATTGTAGTCCATTACTACATCGTTGTAGAATTGTCGCGCAAACGCAATTTTATTCTCGGTGGCGGTTAACTCTTCTTGTAATCTCATGAAGTTCTCATTTGCCTTTAATTGTGGGTAATTTTCGACTACTGCAAAAAGCGACTTCAGAGTTGCAGTCAACATATTATTTGCTTCGGCAGCTTCTTTTGGACTTGTTGCTCCCATTGCCCTTGAGCGCATTTCAGTTACCTTTGTCAGGACCTCTTTTTCATGTGCAGCATAGCCCTTCACAGTCTCAACCAGGTTAGGGATCAAATCGTATCTTCGCTTTAATTGGACATCGATCTGTGCCCATCCATTTTCAACTCTCATCCTTTTGACAACAAGCCTATTGTAGATAACAATAAATGCAACCACTAAAAGTATTATAATTAATAAGATTATCATCTTTCCTCCATTATTACATTTTATACAGATTTCTGAAGTTGTCAAGGATTAAGTTAAATGAGACTTTGTTTTTTCAAGTTCTAGCGCAGAAAAAACAAAGTCGAATTTAACCCCGCACCTTGTTCGGCATAAATATGCAGATAAACCACTATTTATTCCCTGGGTTCTACAGAATGCGTAATCAATGCGTACAGATTAAGCAAGATAAGGTGCGGGGTTAATTCACGCATATCATTTACGTTCACTTCGTTTCGTAAATGATGCGTTCATTAAAAAGCATATTATGGATAGTTTATTACAGTAATTGGTGTGGGGGTTGACTTGATATTTTATTTTAATATAATCTTAATAAGGTATGATTAATCGAACAATTAAAAACTTCGAGATTAAAGAACTGATTGCTACAGGTGGTATGGCAGCAATTTATAAGGCGATTCAGGTTTCTTTAGATAGAATCGTTGCTGTAAAAATACTACATGGTCACCTTGCGCAAGACAAAAATTTTATAACGCGGTTCGAAAGAGAGGCAAAGGCAGCGGCGAATCTCAAACACGAAAACATTGTTAATATTATTGATTACGGAGAAGTGGAAGATATCTATTTTATTGCCATGGAATATGTTGAAGGAAAGAGTTTAAAGGATTTAATAAGCTCAATAAAATTTGTACCACATGATATTGCCCTTGCGATAGCTCATAAACTCAGTCGAGGACTCAACCACGCTCACAAAAAAGGTGTGGTTCATCGTGATATAAAACCTGCCAACATCTTGATTAGTTATGATGGTACGGTAAAAATCGCCGATTTTGGTTTAGCCCAGGCTCAGGATCTTACATCAATAACTATAACCGGTTCAATAGTTGGAACTCCAGCCTACATGTCTCCGGAACAGGCAGCAGGCAAAAAAGTTGACCATCGTACTGATATTTTTTCCTCCGGTGTTGTGATTTATGAAATGATCACCGGTGTTAAGCCATTTCGCGGCAAAAACTATTCATCAGTAATTCATGAAATACTCACAGTTAAACCACCTAAGCCTGCAGACGCTAATCCAGTGGTCACGAAAGAAATCAATGATATTATTGAAAAAATGCTCGAAAAGGATATTGATAAAAGATACCAACAAATATCAGAAGTTAGTGAAGATATTTCTTCTTATCTTAAGAGGAAAAATATTGAGATTTCTCGGAACACTATTGGTGAATTTATAAATAAGCCAGCTGAACATTTTGAGAATCTGATTCAGGAAAGAAAAAAGAGGCATTTTGAACGGGGCCTTTACTTTATGACCCTTGGTTATGAGAAAATCGATGATGCAATTAATGAATTCGGTAAAGTCCTGCATCTCGACCCCGCGGATAGCCGGGCAAAAAAACACCTTTCCGAATTGAAAATAAAGAAAGAAAAAGCAGTTTTTGTTAAAGATAAAAAGACAAAAGCCTCTGCCCGGAAGAAGAACATATTTTTACCAGTGGGAGTCATTGCCGGGATTTTGATTATTGCTATTGCTTTATTTGCATTTTACAGAAGTCGACAAAAAAAACTATTACATCCTGAAAAAACGAGACTTTTTGGTGTTGTCAATATTAAATCAACGCCGGATGGAGCTTCTATTTATCTTGACGATAAAAATCTTGGATTATTAACACCGGTACTGATTGGTAGTCTCGCTGCGGGTGAACATAAAATTGAACTGCAAAAGCCTGGTTACAAAACATATATAAACAAGTTTAAAATGAAAGAAGGTGATACAATTCCTCTCAGTGCACTGCTCATAAAGGACATTATTGCCCCGGTCCCAATCTATAGTAGTATAAATATTAAATCCAGACCGTCCGGGGCATCGGTCTTTTTCGATAATGTAAATACGGGGTTGAAAACACCCTGTACAATTGATAATGTAAAACAAGGTTCACATAAGATAAAAATAGTCAAAAGAGGATATGGACCGATTGTGGTGAGCCGGAATGTCTCGACTGAAAAGACTGTGCAGGTTTCAGTGACTCTTAAAAAGACAAAAGAAAAGGTAATACAAGAAAAAAGATTTTCTTATTTAAAAATTAATGTTAATCCCTGGGCAAAAATTTATATAGACAATCAGTATATAGAAACAACGCCTATTGCAAAACCTCTTAAAGTGCGTCCGGGAACACATACGGTTAAGCTCGAAAACCCCAATTGTAAGATATGGCAGAGAAAGATAGATTTTAGCCCAGGTCAAACAGTACCTCTGGATGTTAGACTTGAGCAAATAGAAGGTTTTCTTAAACTTACAGTAAAACCGTGGGCAGATGTTTATATCGATGGCAAGTTCTACGAAACAACACCGATTGCGAATCCAATTGAACTATCAGCAGGCAAACACATTCTTAAACTGATCAATCCATCGTTTCAAATATTTGAACAACAGATAGTGATCCCTTCAAATAAAATGCTTAAAAAATATGTCGAATTAGAACCCAAGTAAAGGAGGTTTCATGGGTAAAAAATATATAGTATTATTTATTTTGATAATGTTAAATGTAAGTATTGCCCAGCAGGTTTCAGAGGATTCTCTCGATCTTATGTTAGTGCGGGCAAAAACCTTTTATAATAGCGGCGAATATGAACATGCTATCAGTGAGTTGGAAAAAGCACTTCAATATTTAAAACAGTTAGAAAAGGGTGACCAGGTAGAGGCATATAAATATTTAGGGTTCAGCTATGTCGCTTTTGGTGATAAGGCTAAGGCAAAGGAGCAATTTAAAAAGGCGCTGGTGCTCAAACCAAATTTAACATTGGATCCCGCAATTGTTTCACCAAAGATAATCAAGATTTTTGAGGAAGCAAAAGCAGAATTGCCAACAGTACCTTTCATAACCCCTGTTGTTGAACCGACAAAGCCTTCTGTTGCAAAGCAAGAAGTGAGTACATCAGGCGCTATGATGCGTTCCTGCTGTATTCCTGGTTGGGGGCAGATGTATAAAGGACAGGATAGTAAAGGTAAGAGGATGATGATCGCTGCTGGCGTTACTTTTGGTGTGTCAATAATATCCTGGGTCCTTCAAGAAGCCGCACATACCAAATACCTTGATGTTGGACCGGGCAATATTCATGAGATGGACGATGCATATAAACGTTACAAATTCTGGTATAGTACTGCAGTCTTTACATCATTAACGTTCATTGGAGTATATTTTTATAATATCTACGATGTCATCTTTACTAAGCCGGCAACCGGTTCTTCAATGATTAATCTGGACAAAGGCATTTACTGTACAGTCGATAAAAACCGTTTTCAAATCGGTTATAATATTAGTTTTTAAAGGAGACAACGATGAAGAAATTGCTTTTATTTCTATTAATTATATCTTTTGTAATACTTGCCTGTCTTGAACCAGAACATGACAATCCCTATGATCCACAAAATCCTGATAAGGCGTATCTAAGAGGAATAACTTATAAACACAATCTTACAGCATTCCCAGGTGCACTTATAAAATTAATACGGAACGATGAAATTATTAAGGAGGTTGAAAGTGATAATAACGGTTGGTATGAAATCGATGAAATTGATCCGGGTATTTATGCAATATTAGCAGAGGCAGGATATTACACGCCGGTACAAATTTTTCCTGAAAGTCTTCCAGCAGATAGTTATGATACCCTTGATATACTTTTCCCGGAAATATTTTTCGATTTTGAGAATGAATCTGCAGGAATAATTGAACCACATGGCTTTAATGTAATATGGGGAAATTGGATAGTTATATCAGATCCTGCGCAACCTGGCGCACATTCAGTTCCTAATGTTTATAATGGCACTACCCTAATGAGTAGTGAATTGGCAATTGCTCTATTTAATGAGCCAGTAAAAGATTTCTGGTTTGAAATAAAACTCAAGATCTTAGATTCATCTGATGAAGATTGGGAAACAGGAGTTGTTTTACGGTATCAGGATGAACATAACTTTTACCTTTTGCTCATTGCAGCTGATAAAATAGCTTTGTTTAAAATAATAAACAATAATTGGCATTTGTTAGCTGAGAATACAAGCATCAATTTTTCAAAAGATAACTGGTATTCTCTTGGCGCTGATTTTCGTGGTGGTCATATAAATGTTTCTTTGAACCAAAGTTCTGTATTTGACGTGCAAGATGATTCCTTCTTAGATGGAGCGATTGGTCTATGGCTTAGAAATCTTGAGTTACCAAATATTACATCGGTCAATTTTGATGATATTGCTATCCGGGCGTTATTTATATCTAATTAGAGATGTGCATTTAGATAATGGCGACTTTTTTGATTCATAAGCCAGACGATGAAACACAGGTAATAAAATTAGAAAAAGACCATATTACCCTGGGTCGTCGCGACGATAATGATATTGTCCTTGATGATGTATTCGTCTCCCGTTGCCACGTTGAAGTTGAGAAGAAAGATAAGCATTATATAATCAAAGATCGAAAAAGCCGATACGGAACATTTGTGAATGGCGAGAGTATAATCGAAATACAACTCAATTACGGTGATGAAATCCAGGTAGGAAATACATTAATAACATTTGTCGACGAAAAAACATTAGACCATATTCCAGAACACAAAACACCAATACGCAAAATTGGTGCAACAGTTGATTTCGCTGAGAAAATTGAGTTTATTAAAGATCAGATTTCCAAAGGAGATAAAAAGAAAAATATCTTCAAGTCTTTGGCATCATTAAAAACCGGATTAGCTTTATATCAAGAGAAACTTATTGCCGCAGAAAAATCAAAGGAGATCGCATCAACTCTATGTGAAGTCGGTAAGATATTAAACTTTGTTTTTGATCTCAATGTTTTACTTAATCTTTTAATGGATCTGACATTGAAAATACTTCGAGCACGCAGGGGGTTCATTATGCTGTATGATGAGGCATCGAATAAACTGAAAGTAAAAGTGGCGCGAAATATGGGCGGTGAACTTGATCCAACAAAGACAACAGGTATCAGCCAGACCATTGCCTGGCAGACCTTTAAGACGGGAAAGGTGATTTCTACAGAAGATGCAGCCCGGGACGAAAGATTTAGAACCCAGGAAAGTGTAATAAGTTATGCAATCGGTGCGGTTATTTGCGCGCCCCTTATCTCCAAAAATAAAGGTAATATAGGAGCGATTTATCTTGATAATTCAGTAACACAGAAGAAATTTTATGAAGGCGATATTGAGTTTATGAGATCATTTGCAAGCCAGGCTGCCATTGCTATTGAAAATGCTCAATTATATGAAAAAATAAAAAAAGAGGAGAAAATCAAAGCACGCCTGCAGCGTTTCTTTTCACCAGCCGTAGTAGAAAAAATAATGGTTCAGGAAGAAGCATTGACGCTTGGTGGTGAGCATTGTATAGCAACGATTCTTTTCTGTGATATTCGCGGCTACACATCACTAACTGAAAAGATTGATACACTTGTCTCAGTTGAAATCCTTAATGATTTTTTGAGCAGCATGACTGAGGCAGTATTTGTTAACGAAGGAACACTTGATAAGTATATTGGTGACTGTGTTATGGCGATATTTGGCGCTCCTGTGGCACATCCTGATGATCCGTTGAGGGCTATAAAAGCAGCTCTGGATATGAAACAGAGAGTGTGCCGATTAAAAGAAGAGTGGTGTAAAAAGATGAAAATTCCTGAAGTCGAATCATTCGAGATCGGAATAGGTATCCATACTGGTGAGGTGATTGCCGGTAATGTAGGAAATATAAATAGAATGGAATATACAGTTGTTTCGACAGCAGTGAATCTGGCTTCAAGACTCGAAAATACAGCAGAGCCAGGTCAGATACTGATCAGCCGGTCAACTTACGAACTAACCAAAGGTTTTATTAATGCCAAAAAATTATCGCCAGTTAGTCTTAAAAATATAAGTAAACCTGTTGAAGTTTATGAAGTGATAGATTTGAAAATTCCAAATGTCAAATGATAAATGCCAAATTTCAAAAAGATACGAAATACGAATAACGAATACAAACCTTTATTTTTCATCTTGACAAGATTATAATCATGTGTATCATATAATATGATTCTTATACTCATTTTCGGGCAGATGATTTTGCATACAGAAACCGGTAAT
Organism: Caldifarciminota bacterium; assembly: GCA_023128195.1. Taxonomy (GTDB): domain Bacteria; phylum Hydrothermota; class Tepidihabitantia; order SM23-42; family SM23-42; genus SOIY01. The sequence goes on from JAGMEL010000119.1 coordinate 9,469, forward strand.
GCTCTCATTACGAATATCCCACAGGTGGAGAGTAGTGGCAAAAACAATAGTTCGGTTACTGAGTGTACTACGTACAACCACATTATCAAGCACTACTGCCAGTACTATGGTGTTGCTCAAGAACTGGTCAAGATCGTTATTGAAAAGGAATCCCGGTTTAACCCTAATGCAGTTTCGAGAAGCGGTGCCATTGGTCTTATGCAATTAATGCCTGAAACTGCTGAAATTCTTGGGGTTAAAGACCCGTATAATCCACGTGATAATATTAAAGGTGGAGTAAAATATCTGCATGATCTTTTTGATGTATTTGATGGTGACCTTGAATTAACCCTCGCCGCTTATCATGCAGGCCCAAGTAGAGTTAAAAAATTGAATCGTGTACCATCAATTCCTGAAACTATGGAATATGTTGATTATATCATTTCAAGATATGGTGCAGCAGATAAAAAGAGTCCTATCTATTTTTCACTGACTGAGGACGGCACACCTTTTTTTACAAATCGACCGAAATAGTTTAAATTCTAATACCGAAATCCTAAATACTAAATAAATTCAAAGCACCAATGTTCAAAATTCAAAACATTCTCACTTCTACCTTCCTTGCCCTCGAGGGGAGGATTAAAGAGGGGGTGTTTTGGTCATTTGAATCCAGCCCATCGCAAGATAGGCGGGATAAATTTGGAATTTAGGATTTGTTCACCCCGTGAAATAGGAGTAACCTTATTATGGGAAAAGAAAAAGGAAAACAATCAAAGTTAGTGAAGATAGAATCCTTCAAGGAAGGCTGTATTTCACAGGGTAAAGGGTTTAGATATTAATATTTATATTTTCCTCGCTATAATCCCTATTGAAAGTACTGTATACAAGAATATTTTTTTCTTTGCTAAACGATTTTGCAAATTATAAAACTTTTTGGTGAATTTACCAAAGAATTTTGGGTACATGGGTAGTTTTATCCTGAACTTCCTTAACAGTTCCCTTATTATTTTATAGAATATCCCCGGTCTTGACCAATCACCATAATAATGTATCGGTTCAAATCCAGATTTTCTTAAGAGTTTTGATAATGACCCAATTGTAAATTGTCTTTCCCATCCACCAAACCACAGACCAAAAAATATAAGAACCTGTTTCAAAATTGTGTAGATATGAAAGGTCTGAGGCACGTCAACTATTAACAGTCCATTCTTTTTTAGTATGCGATAATTTTCATGCAATAAGCAGAAAGGTGAGGTGAAATGTTCCAAAAGCCCTTGATGGAAGACAATATCGTATGAATTAGTTTTAAACGGACACTTTAAGGCGTCGGCAAGAATGAATGTAACTTCATCGTTTTTCATGTAGGAACGGACAAGGCGAAGACTTTCTCTTGAGTAATCTAAAAGATAAACATCCCCACCTTCCCTGCTTATGTTCAAGCCATCGCGGCCAGTTCCGGTACCAACTTCTAATATCTTTTTGTCTGATATACCTGATACCTGCTTGAGCTCTTTAATAATATTGGTTACAGGTGGATATATTGAAGCGGGATCTTTACTCGCCCAGAATTTATCCCAAACTGTAGTTGAGTTCTTTTTTCTTATTTTTTAAACCCGAACTTTTCAGGCACCGAATCGATTACAAGCTGAATAGTCGTTCTTCTTGCCCTGGAGTAATTATTATAACTGGAAAATTCATAGCTACCCGGTTCCTTGGTTAATTCCCTAATAACAGGAAGTGAATGGATATAATCCAGACGTTCTTTGAAATCCGCTTCATTTTCAATAATCTTTGCATCGAAACTTTGACTCCAGACCGTTCCTTCGCGCTTCTTATATTCATTATACTTACGAGCAAAATTACCTTTGATCAATTTCATTATTTTTGACACTGTATACATTGTTCCAGGCTGAATGATTAAATAAAAGGATTCAGGCAAAATCAAATATGCATATATCTTGTAATCGAGCATGTAACGATGGTAACCAATTGATAGGAGTAAAAATCTTGCGAAGTGTAGAGTGCTAAGAATTTCTATACAATCCTTGGTCGTTGTTTCAATATAGTATACAGCATCGGGCTTTATTATTCTTTTCGGCATATTCCTCCTTATATCAGTTGTTGCAGCGTATCTGCATCCAAATTTTTTACTATTAAGGTTATTAGGTTCAACACATTTTCATAGTCTTCAAGTGATATGATAGTGGAACCAGAATGAACATAGCGGCTTGGCACACCAAGTGCCAAACATGGAACACCAAAGTTTGTCAGGTGTATTGCGCCCGTATCGTATCCTCCTTTAATCGAAGTAAAGTGATAAGGAATGTTATTTAATTCAGCGAGTTCACACACAAAGTCTTTCAACTTTGAATGCGGGATCATTGTGCGATCATAAATCAATATCCCCACACCGCCTCCGAGTTT
>JAGMEL010000012.1 GCA_023128195.1 Caldifarciminota bacterium
TCAAACACATTGATATTTTTGGACTCCTTGCATTCATAATATTCAGATTTGGTTGGGCAAAACCTGTACCAATAAATCCCTACAATTTTACTGATATGAGAAAAGGGATATTATATACATCGCTTGCCGGTCCTTTATCAAATTTTCTGGTTGCCATACCTTTTGGTCTTTTTTTAAGAGTCTTACCTATGAATATCAATGAACTTATGCCCTTGAGAATATTGATTGAGGCATTTGTGGTCTTTAATCTTATACTCTGTGCCTTCAATTTAATACCGATCCCTCCGCTTGACGGTTCGAAGGTATTGTTCAGTCTATTACCGCCACGGTATGCCCATATCGAGTACTGGCTTGAGCGATACGGTTTCATGATTCTTATTGGTTTGATATTTTTCGACAGAATTACCGGTTTACCGATTCTCTGGGGATGGATTGGACCATTTGTAAACTTTTTTGGTCAGTTATTCGCAGGTCCTTTAAGAATATTATAAATTAATTGTCAATATTTAGGTATTTACCCAAACCCATTGCAAATGGGCTGGGTTTAGGCATTTAAAATATGGGGGAAATATGAATAAGTTGCTGAGAATATCACTAATAGTAATAGGTTTGATAGTAGCAGTGATCATTGCTGGCTATTTTACTATAAAGACATTTTTGACTCCTGATACTATCCAGAACATTGCCGAAAAAGCCATTTCAGAAAGTATCCATCGTCCTGTTGAAATTGGCAAAGTAGGTTTAAGGATTGGATTAAAAGTTGGCATTACAATTGATGACATTTCACTTTCCAATGTACGGGGTTTCAGTTCAGGGCAAATGATGCAAATCGATAAAACAACTCTTAATTTGAAACTTTTACCCTTACTGAGAAGGCAAATTGTAATTGCTGGGGTGGATTTATCAGGCGTTAAAATTAATGTTGAACGTAACAAAAAAGGTAGATTAAATATTCCCACAATTCCTTCTAAAAAAGGGAAAGGTTCGGGCTGGTCTTTATCTCTTTCCTCAATTAGTATTTCTAAAGGTGATATACGATATGTGGATGCAAAGAGTAAAACAGAAATTCAGATAAAAGATATTAGACAGAATATTCAGTTTAAGGGTAGTAAAATTTACTTTTCAGGAGAAAACACGATTTATACTTTAAAAGGTAAAAATGTGCCGGAGATGGTTATACAAACCAAAAATAATATTGAATACGATACACTGAAAAAAAATGTATATGTTAAAAAATTGACGGCATTGTATGAACCGATCTATCTTGAAGTTTCCGGAACTATTGAAAAAATGGAAATGCTTGGTCTCGCTGCGAATTTAAAAATTGATGATATGTCTAAGCTTAAATCGTTAATACCGATTGAATCTCGACCAAATAAACTAAGAGGTGTATTAAAAACTGACTTCTCTGTTTTGGGAACATTGAAAAAACCAAGATTAGATGGCAGTTGCGAATTAAAAAATGTTACAATTATACCAAAGGGAATGATTCGTGGAGTTGAAAAAATCCAGGGTAGTCTGTCATTCGACCAGAAGTCAATCAGGAATATTATCATAAAGGGAGAAATTGGAAAAGCAAAATTGGATGTTAGTGGCTCAATAACTAATTTACAAGATCCAATACTCAACATAATAGCTAAGATTGATGGGAACCTTAAGGATATTGAATCAATCACTAACGAAATGAAGGATATAAAGATGAAGGGCCCTGTTTTTGTATGTATGACAGTAAAAGGAAAAATGAAGAACCCATCCTTCTTTGGTGAATACAACGTAAGGAATGCGTACATTAATGGAATAGGACTGGCAAAGCCAATAACTAATTTTAATATCAAAGGAACCATTCATGGGGATGCTGCAAGAATAGATAAATGCAGTGGTGATATTGGCCGTTCCGATTTTTCATTCAACGGGCATATATCAAATTTTAAACAACCTGTTATACAGATAAATAATAAATCGAAAACCATAGATCTGGATGAATTGATACCAAAATCAGAGGGTCATAACAAAGAAAAAGCTAAACCTGTACCTATAACGATTCAGGGAAAGACTCGGATAAATACATTAACTGGTCTGGATATGGTATTTAAAAATGTAAATACAAATTTCACTTATGAAAATGGCATTATAGATATACGAAACTGTATAGCAGATGCCTTTGATGGTAAAGTAAAATTCGATTTCTATTATAATGCAAATAATCCCGAACCTTATAGTATTACTACAAATATGACTTCGATTTCTTCAAAGAAGATACTTAAACGGTTTCTGAAATTTGAAAATCTTGAAGGAAGATTAACCGGAGTAAGTAATTTTGACGGTAGGGGTCTGAGCCAGAAAGAGGTTATTTCCAATCTCACTGCTTCTGGTAATCTTACAGTGAAAAACGGTGCATTCAAAAATTTCGAATTTATCACAAAACTCTTGTCGTGGCTCGGTATGAAAAATTATAAAACCGTAAAGCTTAATGAATTAGCAGTGTATTTCACAATTGATAAAGGCAAGGTTAATGTTAAGGATTGGGCGCTTTCATCTTCAGTCGGAAATTTCTTATTGAACGGGACAATTGGATTGACAGGTAACCTTAAACTCGATATTACAACGACTCTTACGAAGAAATATTCGAATATTGTAAAAAATTACCATGGAGAGTGGATTTTCCCTATTGATAAAAAGGGTAGGGCAACAATCGATATTATTGTTTCCGGAACATTAACAAATCCAAAATTCAGTTTGGATAAGAATAAGATTAAAAAACGGATTAAAGGTACGATAAAAAATGAATTTGAAAAAAAGAAAAAAGGATGGGAAAAGAAACTGAAAGAATTACTGAAAGGAAAATGATAAAACAATGCAGTATCATTACATTCGCAGTATCACTTCGTTCGCAGGATCATCCAGCCCTTTTAATAAAGGGCTGGATTCGCAAGAAAACGCCATTTTTTAGCGAGCAGAGTGATACTGCAAGTTCCGCCATGTAAGGATGGCGGGACGATACTACGTGTTCTTATGCCTGAGCTTCCTGAAGTAGAAACAATAAGAAGAGAATTAAAACCAAAAATCATCAATCAGAAAATCCAGGATTGTATTATACTACGGAAAGATATTATTGCTCTTCCAACCCCCAGAAAATTCTGTAGATCAATTGTTAATGAAGAAATAACTGACGTTACAAGAAGAGCAAAGTATTTAATTTTAGAGCTAACAAATTATAAAAAATTAATTTTCCATTTACGCCTTTCCGGGGTAATATCTTTAAAAAGTTGTGATACTGAACCGGAAAGATTTACGCGAGCAATAATTAAACTACAGGATTATCAATTATTTTTTAACGAACCGAGGGTGCTTGGGAGAATATACCTGATTAAGAATGATGAAAGACCTGAAATACTGAAAGGATATTTAAATCTTGGATATGAACCTATTTCACCAGAGTTCGATTTCAATTATTTTAGAGAAAGGATAAGAAACAGAAAAGCACGGATCAAGTCACTACTTTTAGACCAACATATATGTGCGGGCGTAGGTAATATCTATTCTGATGAAGCGCTCTTTCATGCAGGTATAAGACCATTGAGAAGAGCATACAGATTAACAATCGAAGAAACCTTTAAACTTCTATTATCATTGAAGAACGTATTAAATAAAGCAATCGACAATTTCGGAACTTCAGTTTCTGACTATAAAAGAACTGATGGGAAAGATGGAAATTTTCAGAATTTCCTATTTGTATATTCTAATGAAGGTAAACCCTGCCGCATTTGCGGCACAGAAATTATTCTTAAAAAAATTGGCAGTCGTAACACAAGATACTGTCCAAAATGCCAGAAGTGATTTGAGTATCGGAGTAACGGTGTAACGGAGTATGGGAGCAACTAAATAGACCAAATAGACAAAAACGTGATGCGTAAGTCGTAAATCGTCCCGCAAAGGGGGATCCTCGATTTACCGATCATTATATGCATCAATATGAAAAATCGGGATAAGTGGTACTTGTAATTTTGGATTAAAACGAATACGATTTACGGGATACGAGTACGATTATCATCTCTCTGTTTATTGACATAAAAAGAAAAATGGGTATAGTTATGCTATGGAAGACTTCCCAAGTAAATATGACCCAAAGGGCATTGAAGATAAATGGTATGAATTTTGGATTAAAGAGAAGTTCTTCACACCAGATTTAAAATCTAAAAAACCAACATATACCATTATGATTCCTTTACCAAATGTTACGGGTCGGCTTACTATTGGTCACGTTCTGAATAATTCTGTTCAGGATATTCTTATTAGGCAAAAAAAACTGTCGGGTTACGAAACACTGTGGATGGCAGGCATGGACCATGCCGGGATTGCGACTCAGGTTGTGGTTGAAGAAAAGTTATTAGAAAAAGGAATTAAAAAAGATGATTTGGGTAGAGAAAAGTTTATCCATGAGGTCTGGAAATGGAAAGAAAAATATGCTCAGGTAATACGAACACAGTTAAAAAAACTCGGCTGTGCCCTGGATTGGTCACGGGAACAATTCACCCTGTCAGATGATTATTCTAAAAAAGTGATCAAAATCTTTGTTGATCTTTTTAATAAAGGTCTTATTTATCGTGGGAAATACATTATCAGCTGGTGCCCGCGTTGCCTTACTGCTTTATCTGATGAGCAAGTGGTTACAGAAGAAGAATCTGGAAAACTTTATTACATAAAATATCCAATTATTGAAACAGATGATTTTATTACAGTTGCCACAACAAGGCCAGAAACTATGCTTGGTGATACAGCTGTGTGTGTTAATCCGGATGATAAACGGTACAAAAAATTGATCGGGAAAAAGGCATTATTACCGATAATGAATCGGCAAATACCAATAATTGGTGATGAATATGTTGACCCGGATTTTGGTACCGGGGCATTAAAGGTTACACCTGCGCACGATCCTTTTGATTTTGAACTTGCGAAAAAACATAATCTCGAATTCATTAATATCATGAATCCAGATGCCACGCTCAATGAAAATACAAAGGAATTTAATGGAATAGAACGATATGAAGCAAGGAAAAAAATAATTGAAGAATTAAAAGAACTGTCATTATTTGACAAAATTGAAAATTATAAGTTACCACTTTCAAAATGTGATCGATGCCATACTGCAATTGAACCGAGGATATCTATGCAGTGGTTCGTAAGAATGAAACCTTTGGCAGAACCTGCAATAAAGGTTGTTAATGATGGTTTAGTAAAGATCTATCCAAAGCGCTGGACAAATCTCTATAACCACTGGATGGAGAATGTCCGCGATTGGTGTATTTCAAGACAATTATGGTGGGGTCATAGAATACCAGTATATTACTGTAGAAAATGCTATATCACAGAAAGCACAGAAATGAGTAAATCTCAGATGAACGTAGAGATAAAAAATCCTAAGGGAATCTTTGTTTCAACGACAAAGCCTGAGAAGTGTCCGGATTGTGGATCAATTGATATCTATCAAGACGAAGATGTACTCGATACCTGGTTTTCTTCATGGATATGGCCCTTTGCTACACTTGGGTGGCCTGGGAAGACCAAGGATTACCAACTTTTCTACCCTACCCAGACCCTTGCAACTGCTTGGGATATTATCTATCTATGGGTAGCACGGATGATCATGGCAGGACTGGAATTCACAAAGCAGATACCCTTTAGCAATGTAGTTTTTCACTCAATGATCCGGGATGAAAAAGGGACGAAGATGTCAAAGAGTCTTGGTAATTCACCAGACCCAATGGACTTCATTGACAAATACGGTGCTGATGCATTGAGATTTGGACTCCAACTCATTACACCAAAAGAGCAGGATGTACTATTTTCTGAAAAATCTATTGAGGTTGGAAGAAAATTCTGCAATAAAATATGGAATGCCTCCCGATTAATATGGAAAAATCATAAAGACGGCAACGAAACATTGTCAGAAAATGTATCTATTTACGACGCATGGATTCTCAAAGAGTTTAATAAACTCCTTGAGAGTATAGATAATCACTTTTCCAATTTTGAACTGAATTTAATCGCAAAAGAGATCTATGATTTTGTCTGGCATATATTTTGCGATTGGTATCTTGAATTCATTAAAATAGCTCCGTCTACAGAGATTGCGAAATATTTATTAAAACAGATTATTATAATTTTACATCCTTTTATACCTTTTATAACTGAAGAGATTTATCACAAATTTAATTTTCCAAAGAAAAGTATTATTCAGGAAAATTGGCCATCGTATGCAGAAGTCAAAAAAGATATTACAGATGTAACAAAAATTAAGAAACTGATTGAAGAGATTAGAAACATACGTGGGTTATTTAATATTAATCCTAAAAAAAGACTAAATGTAATAATTAATGCAGACCAGGCATTTGAAAGATTTTTAGAAGAAAATTTCGATTTTTTAAAGGAACTTGCGGGACTCGATGTTGTTGAATTCAAAAAGCCATTGACGGAAGCAGGCGCCACAGTAATAATGCCTGATATAGAGTGCTATCTTATATTATCGGATATTGATGTGGACAAAGAGAAAAAACGTTTAAAAAACGAAATTCACTTTCTTACCCAAAGAATTGATGAAATTAAATATCGGTTGAACAATCCTATGTATATACGTAAAGCCAGTGATGAAATTAAGCAAAGGGAAAAGCAACGCCTCGAGAATTTTTTCAAGAAAAAAGAAGGTATTCAAAAGGCGATTGAAAAATTATGAAGTATCTGTGTTGGATGATTAGTTTAATATTAGTAGCAATTCTCTATTTTGCGTACAGAACGCAATATCTTCCTTTAAAAGAGGATGTTGATAAATTCGAAAAAGAGATTACAATGTGGGAAAATGTGTTAAAGGGTGAGAAAGGAATAAGCGGTGATCGTAATCGCTTTGCCACGGAAAGATTTTTTAAAAATGATAAACTTACTCCTTACGGCGAGGTCGAAATATTAAGAAAATTCGACACTTATTATAAATCTCTTGAACTGTACATTTCGGCTCCCAGGGCATTTAAAAGAGCAAAGGAGGTATTAAGTTTTCTTAGTGACCAAAGAATTACCTATAAAAATTTATCCTTCATTGTTGTAGTCGACTCAATTCAAAGATTTGAGTATAAATTTACTAAATGAAGTGAACTATCTACATAAAAGATTTACAAAGTATATTATTGTAATACTTATATTCACTTTTAGTCTAGCGAGTGGTGTTGAAAAAAAGAATGCAAGTTTAGCCATGTTACTATGTGTCGTACCTGGTGGTGGCCAGTTCTATACTGAGAGATATATACCCGGTCTGATAATCAGTTCTACTGAGTTGATACTTTGTTATTATGCATATAAATACCATAAAGAAGAAGATTATGAAAAAAGAAATTCCCTGCTCTGGTGGGGATTCTTTGTCTTTGGATATTCTCTTGCAGATGCCTATGTCGGAGCAAAGATGTATGGTTTTGATATTGAAGCCGATATTGATAAAGTGAGTATAAAATATACCTGGAAATGGTAATACTTGATGGGTATAAGTTAACAATTAATGACCTTATTAAAATTGCATATACTCATGAGCAAGTAAAAATCAAAAAAACTCAGTGGCGTAAAATTGAAGATGCCGAGAAATTCATAAAAAAACAGGTCACCAGTAATAGAACTGTATATGGTTTTAATACTGGATTTGGTGCCCTGGCACAAGTGCGCATTAGCGCTCGTGATATTAAAAGACTTCAGCATAATATTCTCTTAAGCCATTATGCCGGAGTTGGTAAACCGTTTGCTCCGGAATTAGTCCGTGCAGCTGTATGTCTACGTATTAATACCTTAATCAGAGGTCATTCAGGCGTTTCTGAACAATTAATTAAGAATTTAGTAGCAATACTAAATAAAGATATAATACCTATTGTGCCGCAAAAGGGTTCGGTAGGAGCGTCTGGTGATCTGGCTCCTTTGGCGGCTATTGGACTTGTGCTTATTGGTAAAGGTAAGGTCCTTTATAATGGAAAAACAATCTCTGCGAAAAAAGCTTTACGTCTTGCCGGAATTAAAATATTGGAATTAAAGCCAAAAGAAGGGTTATCTCTGATTAATGGTACTCAGTTTTCCACTGGTATAGCAGGTTTAATAAATCATATAGGAATAGGGCTGTGTGATATTGCGGATACACACGGTGCGATGAGTCTCGATGCTTTAAAGGGTACGGATACACCATTTAACAAGAATATTTTTGAACTTCGACCCCATCCTGGTGCTATAAAATCGGCAAAAAACATCAAAAATTTAATTAAAGGTAGTCATATTTTAAAGTCGCATAAAGATTGCCAAAAAGTCCAGGACCCATATTCTTTGCGCTGCATGGCGCAGGTGCATGGTGCAGTCAGGGATATTTTTTACTTTGCAAAAAAAACAATCGAAATTGAAATGAATTCAGTGACTGATAATCCATTAGTTTTCCCTGATAAAAACTTAATAATGAGTAGTGGTAATTTCCACGCAGAACCAGTTGCATTTGCCCTTGATATGATGGCAATAGGGCTTGCTGAACTTGCTTCTATTTCTGAACGGAGAATTTTCCGATTGCTTGATAGCAAACTTTCTGGTCTCAATGCTTTTCTAACCATGAAGCCAGGATTAAATTCCGGTTTTATGATGGCGCAGGTTACAGCTGCTGCATTGGTTTCCCAAAATAAAATTTTGTGCCACCCAGCCTCTGTAGATTCAATTCCAACTTCAGCGAATCAAGAGGACCACGTGAGTATGTCGATGAATGCAGGTTTAAAAGCACTCGAAGTTCTGGAGAACACAAAGTATGTATTGGCAATTGAAATATTCTGTGCCTGTCAGGCATTGGATTTGCTTAAACCCTTAAAGACCTCCCCTGCCCTAGAAAAAATTAAGAAAAGAATCAGAAAATTAGTACCATTTAATAAAACAGATCAACCCCTAACCCCAGAGATAGAAAAAATAAAAGGGATAATAGAAAAAGATTTGATAAAGTAAAAATATAGCGGTATATGCTAAACGGAGGTAAAATGAAGATTGTCGAGAAAAAGTATCGAGGTTCACTTATGTGTCGTATCCTTGGCTATCCAATAACATATGCAATCGTTAAAATACTTATTGAATACGGGTCAATGGATTTAAACGATATTGTAAAAAGAGTAAAAATATCAAAACCTGGTGTTTGTAATCATTTATTAAAGTTAAAAATAGCTAATATAATACGGTATGAGAAAAAATATCCAAATACAATTTATCGTATCAAATATCCTACTGAAGTGAAAAAACTATTGGATGCCAGCGAAAATCTTGTTATAAGAACAACTAAAAGAATCAAAAAAGACTATTAATTTACAAATTCACGCATTCACTAATTCATGAATGCGTGAATGGTTAACGCGTGAATTAATCAATAAATGCCATGCCACAGTTTTATGAGATATTTTAACAGCGTAATTATAAATAAATGATATAAACATATGAGTACTAAATATTCGTCGCATAGAATTGACTTCTTGTTTTTATAGTTGGGTATTCGTTATTTATTTGGAAATTGGTATTAATCTGTAGATTTTTTGTGTATCATGCTCAAAAATTCTTGTTCTGATATGGTCTTCACTCCGAGTTTTTGTGCTTTTTTATATTTTGAACCGGGATTTTTTCCGGCAATAACAAAATCGGTTCTTTTTGAAACCGAAGATGATGGATGGCCACCTAATTTGCGTACCATTGTTTCTGCCTCTTGTCTTGTTATTAATGCCAATTCACCAGTAAAAACAAATGTCTTACCCTTTAAAAAAGTCCTTTCAGGAATTTGTCTTTCTGATTTAAACCTAAGACCAAATTTTTTGAGATTTCTAATCAATTTTAGATTCTTTTTATTCCTAAAGTAGTTTACTATGCTTTGTCCAACAATTTCCCCTATTCCATCGATTTTCGCCAAATCTTCAATTTTGGCATTAACTATTTTGTCAATAGATTTAAATTCATTTACAAGAAGATTCGAAGCATTAATACCGATATTTGGTATTCCTAACGCATATAATACATTTACAAATTCCTTTTTCTTGCTTTTTTCAATTGCATATATTAAATTCTGAGCTGATTTCTCACCCATTCTTTCTATACTGGCAATTGTTTCAATATCAAATCTATAAATATCATCAAAACCCTTTAATATCCCTTTATCAACAAGTTTATCTACTAAAACATAGCCAAGACTATTAATATCCATTGCTTGTCTTGAAGCAAAATGAAAAATAGCACGTTTTATCTGCGCGGGACAGGATGAATTTACACAACGCCAATCTGCTTCATCTGGCAGACGATATATTTTCTCTCCACAAACCGGGCAAGTTTTGCGAAAATGAAATGTCTTTTCTTTACCAGTACGTCTGTTTTTCACTACATCCACGACCTTTGGTATTACCTCTCCCCCTTTCTCAATTATTACGTAATCACCGATTTTTATACCCTTTCTTTTTATCTCATCTTCATTATGCAGGGTTGCACGTGAAATAGTTGTCCCTGATAAAGGAACGGGACTCAGAATTGCTACGGGAGTTATTCTACCTGTCCTGCCAACCTGAAAATGGATATCATTTAATTTTGTAATTTCCTTTTTTGCTGGATACTTATAGGCAATTGCCCAACGAGGGCTTTTTATTGTATAGCCAAGCGTTTCGCGTTCATTAAAATTATCAAGCTTAATGACCAAACCATCAACTTCATAATCAAGGTCTTGTCTTTTATCCTGCCATTCCTTAATGTACTGAAAAATTTCATCGACTGTAGAACATAATATTATATCGGATATTATTTTAAAACCGCTCAAACCTAATCTCCTTAGTATTTTGTAATGCGATGTAAAATGTGGTCCCGGCTGCTCTGGAATCGTATGGATGAATATATCCAAACCGCGTTTTGCAACTTCCCTTGAATCAAGTAGCTTTAATGTACCGGCTGCTGCATTTCGTGGGTTGGCAAATATAGGAAGCCCTTGCTTCTTCCTTTTTTTGTTCAATCTATCAAAGGATTTTTTTGGCAAAAAGACCTCTCCCCTGACTTCAATATCCATAAGTTCTTTGTCGTCGGTAAGAATTTTAAGGGGGATCGTCCTGATAGTTTTAAGATTTTGAGTTATATCGTCTCCATGCAGACCATCGCCTCTGGTTGCGCCAAGTACAAACCTTCCGTTTTTATAAAGCAATGTAACCGCAACACCGTCTATCTTCTGGGTAACTTCGTATTGAACATCTTTACCTAAGCCTTTTTTAACTCTTTTATCAAATTCTCGTATTTCATGTTCAGAATAAGTATTATCAAGACTAAGCATCTTCATTGTATGTTTTACAGTCTTAAATTCTTTTACTGGTTCACCACTAATTCTCTGGGTGGGAGAATCAGAAGTAATAAGTTCTGGGAATAGACGTTCTAATTCCTCTAATTCTTTGTACAATTGGTCATATTGATAATCACTGATAACCGGGTTATTTAAAACATAGTACTGGTAATTATGATAGTCTATCTTTTTTCTTAACCGCTTAATCTCTTCTTTTGCCCGGGCAATATTCACAAGACAATTATATATATAATAAAAAACGAGTCAATAATTATAAAAAGTAGAAATATACCAGAAATCTCTTTATTGACATTTAATGAGTTTTGTATAAAATTTATAAATGTTTAAAAAAGTTGATTTTCTCGTCATAGGTTCAGGCATTGCAGGCTTAACTTTTGCTTCAAAAGCAGCTCAGTATGGTAAAGTACTTATATTAACCAAAAAGAACAAGGCTGATTCGAACACAAATTATGCCCAGGGTGGTATCGCAGCAGTATTTGGCAAAGATGACTCTATTAAAAGCCATATTAAAGATACATTAAATGGAGGCGAAGGCTTGGGTCAGGCAAAAGCCGTCGAAATAATGGTTAAAAAAGGACCAAGATTAGTACAGGAACTATACAATATGGGCTGCCGTTTTTCACTCGACGAGAATGGTAAATTTGAGCTTGGTAAAGAAGGCGGTCATTCAAGGCGACGCATTGTTCATGCCAAGGACTACACAGGGTATGAAATCGAGCGAGTACTCCTTGAAGAGACAAAGAAACACGGTGTTCTCATAAGTGAAAACGAAATCGCCCTTGATTTGATTATCCAGAATGGAGAATGCTCAGGCGTATATTATTTTGATGTTAATACCGACAAGATCAATGCTATTATTGCAAATATAACTATCCTGGCTACGGGTGGAATAGGACAGGTGTATGCGCATACTACCAACCCTCCGATTGCAACAGGTGATGGTATCGCAATGGCGTATCGGGCTGGCGCAAAAATTGCCAATATGGAATTTGTTCAATTTCATCCTACCTCAGTGTACAATATTACTATTGACGGCCGTTCATTTCTTATCTCCGAAGCGATACGAGGTGAAGGAGGTATACTAAAAAACAAAGATGGAAAGTCTTTTATGCATAAGTACAGTTCAGCGGGTAATCTTGCACCAAGAGATGTAGTCGCGCGAGCGTGCGTTTCAGAGATGTTATTGAGTAATTCAAAATATGTATTGCTTGATATTTCTCATTGTAAAGCTGATTATTTAAAAAACCGATTCCCAACGATTTATGAAACGTGTCTTAGATGGGGTATTGATATTACACGTGAGCCAATTCCAGTAGTCCCTGCTGCCCATTATATGTGCGGCGGCATTTTAGTAAATACATGGGCAGAATCTTCAATCAGCCGACTGTTCGCACTTGGTGAATGCAGTTGCACAGGAGTACATGGTGCAAACCGCCTTGCATCTAATTCCTTACTTGAAGCACTCGTTTTTGCAACAAGAGCAGCAGAAAAAATAAAGAGCGTCAACGATATTAAAATATCCAAAGAAATTAAAATAACAAAGGTTGCAAAAACCGGGCCTAACTTTAAATTACCAATCAGAGAGTTAATGAGTCAATATGTTGGTGTTATTAGAACAGAGGAAGAATTAGTAAAGGCATGCGATGTGATCGACAAATTTTCTCAAAAATTTGATGATGGTATTCAGTTTAAAAACGCTGAATCGCGTAATATTACAGATGTAGCAAGATTGATCATTGAATCGGCATTAATGCGCAAGGAATCACGAGGACTGCATTATATCAAAGAATATCCGAAGAAAAAGAAGAAATTTATGAAGGATACGGTTATTGAGAAGAAGGATATCGGAAGATGAATTTCAAGTTTAAGATAAACAAAAGAAATAAAAAAACCAAAATATTGTGTTTACCCTGTAAAATATATCATTCTTAACGGTAATAAAACTAATCGGTTGGTAACAACCAGAATCTATGGATATGCTGATCGTAGCGCCGGTATTATTTCACGGGGTAAATTAGTGTTCAACAAAAAAGGAAAGGAGAATGGAACAAGGAGAAATTGAAGTTTTATTAGAATTAGGGCAATCATATCTTTTAAATAAAGAATATGAAAATGCAATAAAAAAATTTAGTGAAGCGCTGAGAATAAATTCTCATGACCCTGAACTTTATTACAATTTAGGATTGGCTTACGAAGGTGCTGATAAACTTGACGATGCAGTTAAAATGTATGAAAAAACACTCAATCTTGATAAGAATTTTATCAATGCGGAAATACAACTCAATAAGCTCAAGAATAAGATGAATAAAAAACCTGAGAAATCAAAAAAAAATAAGTAGAGCACAGTATGTATTGTCCTCGTTGCCGTGGTAAGATGAAGGAAATCAAAGGAACACATCATAAAAAAAAGAAGTGGATGTGTCCTAATTGTAAGAAAATTCGTTTTACAATTTTGAGAAAAAAAGAAAAATAACTATTGACAAATTAAAAAAAACAGTTATTATATTATTAATAATGGAAACATATTATTCAGTATTAGGTGTGTCAGCTAATGCTCCTGCAGAGGAGATTAAACGTGTCTATAGAAGATTGGCTCAAAGGTGTCATCCTGATCACTTCCAGGATGCTGAAGGGAAAAAGAAAGCTAATGCACAATTTTCAAAAATTACTGAAAGCTACCGAGTTCTTTCAGATGAGAAATTACGTGCCGAATATGATAAATCCCTAGAATCTGGGATCAAACCAAAAGATAAAGCCAAGGAAACTCAAGCACAAAACGCATTCAGAAGGGCAATTGCCTTTTTAAAACAGAATGACCCGTGGCGGGCTGTTAACCTCTTACGTATTGCCTGTCGTTATCATCCACAGCCTTTGTATCTTTCTTATTTGGGACTTGCTCTTGTTTACACAAAACAGTACCAACAGGAAGGATTTGAAAAACTTCGCGCCGCAATTAAACAGGTGATGTTCAATCCGATTTTACACGTAAATCTCGGATTAGCGCACGAATTTAAGGGTAACAAATCCGAGGCATTAGAGGCATATTATGAAACCCTTAACTGGGATAAAAATAATCGAGCCGCAAAAGTTGGTATTGAAAGACTGCAGGTAAAGAAAAAAGGATTCTTTGCTAAATTATTTGGGGGTGAAAAATAAAAAAAACTGGGATACTTTCTCAGCTAGAAGATTTATGCAAAAGATTTTCAATTATTGTAAAATACGATAGATTCTTTGGAAGGGGTGGTTATTGTAGATTAAGAGATAAATCTTACTTTATTATAAACGAAAGATTGTCAAACGAGGCAAAAGAGCAGATATTTATAAATGAATTAAAATTGTTCAATTTTGACGCTAATGCCTTGCCGGCAAAATTGAAAGAATTATTCAGTAGAAAATGACCGGGATATTAATACTTGTTTTTATCGGACTATTTTTATGGCTCGTAAACCTTCAGGTTTTAATCCTGTCCAGAGATTGGCCTCTGATTTTAGTTTTTGCTGGTTTGATAAACGTATTAAATATGTTAAAAGAAAACAAACAACATACTATTATTGATGATTTAGAGATTGGGAAAATTACAGTTAAGGAAGCAGAAGAAAAACTAAAGAAAACCCATTAAAAAACGCAGGATTTACTTCTCATCCCTTATCTCTCCTACCAATTCCTCAATTAAATCCTCGAGTGTTATGATACCAAGGATGTTATTATCATCATCACGAACTATTGCCATATGTTCTCCCTTTTGTTTCATTGTCGAAAATATTGACATGCACCGTTCACTGGTGTTAACAAAAAATGGTCTTCTTAAGGTTATCTTATTGCTGTAGAAATAATCCTTTATATTGAACACACCAATGATATCATCAGGTCGTTTTTTATAGACAGGTATTCTTGTATAGATTCTTTTGTGCTGATCTGATATTGCCTCTAATTCAAAACCCCGTTTACAGGAAAATACAGCATTTAACGGAATCATTACCTCACTGACAACTCTTTTTGAAAAGTTAAAAAGCCTTGCAGCAAGCCTGCTTGATTCTTCTTCGTATTCACTCATTGCATGGATAATATCCGACCTGCGTAGCGAGTCTGTTTCTGTTTTGATTTTAAAGAGGTTAGCTATGGCCTTTGATATATTTGCATAGATATAAACAACCGGAAAGGTTATGATTTTAGTGTAGAATATTATTCCAGTTAAGGACATCATTGTTTTATCAGGGTTTGTGAGGGCGATCGATTTAGGAATATATTGTCCAACAGTTAATGAAAATATCGATAAAATCAATGTTGCAAAAAATGCACCGTTGTTGCCAAAATACTCAATAAAAAATATAGCGAACAAAGTCGAGGCAAGAACAAGAATAACATTTTCACATATATTAATTGTCGAAAAAAAACTCTCTGGCGAAGAAAGGAAATCACTTAAACGTATTGCCCATTTTTTATTTTCCTTCTTTGCCTTAAGAACTCTAATATTTTCAATGCTGATAAGGCCTGTTTCACTTGCCGTGAAAATACCTTGAAAGATAATCAGTAATAGAGGTATAATTAAGAATAGCATAATATAGTTTTAAGAATCCTTTTTTCGCACCAGAACTTTTTCGATAATTCTATTACGGATTTCTTCGACTACAATTTCAAGATTAGCGATATTTATTTTTTCCCTTTCTTTCGGTATTTTTTTAAAATGATTAAAAATAAAACCTGATAGCCTTTCTCCTTCTTGAGCAAAAGGTTCGACATCTAAAATGCGCGACAATTCACCTATGCTGATGTCGCCTTCGAATAAATAAGTATTTGCATAAATTTTCTTATACGGAAGATCAGTAAGCTCATCATATTCATCAATAATCTCACCGTAAATGGATTCTAAAATGTCTTCGAGCGTTACAATACCACTAAAATAACCAAATTCATCGACTACAACGCAAATATGCGTACCTTTTTTTCTGAACTCTGCTAACAGATTATCAACATGTTTTGTTTCATGAACAATATAAGGATCGTGCATCAAATCTTTTATAGTCATCCGAGAATCTTTATGGTTATTAATCTGACTGATAAACAGGTCTTTTGCATAAAGTATACCCACAACATTTCGCTGTTTATCAAACACGCATATTCTCGAATGTTTTTCATCTATTATTACTTTCTTTACTTGGTCTAAACTGGAATCAATACCAACGCCTATTACCTTTTGTCTCGGTGTCATAATTTCGCTTACTCTTATTTTACCGAACTTAAGGATTTGGTAACCAATTTTTTCTTCCCCTTCATCCAGTACTTTAAATTTCTTTGCCTCGCTTAACATAATACTTATTTCTGTATCCGAGATAATCTCATGCTCCCTTACTGCTCGATCAGTGATAACAAGCTTTGTAAAAATCTCCATTAATCTTGATACAGGGCTAAAAATATCTGAGACAACGGCAATGATTTTCCCGAATTTCAACGATAGAGATTCTGCATTTGAAATTGCAATTATCTTTGGTGTAATTTCGCCAACAATGAGAAGTAGAGAGGTCATAATAACAATCTCGATCGCAAAAGATAGAGCAGTATTAAGACTATACATTTCTATGATTTGAATAATTATTAATGCCCCAACTGACGAACAGCCGATATTTACGAGCAGGTTAGCCAATAATATAGCAGCTAATGTTTTACTTGGTTTCTTTTTAATTTTCTCAATGACCCTGGCACCTTTTTTATCCTCAGATATCAATGCCTTTACGCGAAAACGGGATAATGAGAAAATAGCGGCTTCCATTCCTGAGAAAAAAGCACTTAAACAAAGAAAGACCAGAATTAGAATGAGATACAAAATAATATTTGGCATTTTTAATTCAAAAGGAAAGAAAAAGGCTCGAGATGGCTCAAAAGGATAAACAAAGCCGATAAAAAAAGTATCCCTACAACTATATTAGCGTTCCATTTCGTCATATATTGTCTTATATTGCCCTGTTTTTTTTGATATATGTCAGGTATTCGAAACATTTGTTTTCCATAATCCTATCCTCTTTTTTATTCCTATGATCATAACCAATAATATGTAACAATCCATGTATTATATAATAGTATAGGTCATCCCGATTTTTTACTTTATTATAGGAAATATAAATTTCAGATACTTCATCCATGTTAAAAGAGATTACATTAGTTGGTCGGTCCTTTCTAAAAAACATTTTATTTAATTTCTTTAAATAACTGTTATCAGCTATTACTATATTCAATTTACCTAACTGAAA
>JAGMEL010000120.1 GCA_023128195.1 Caldifarciminota bacterium
AAAGGGCTTGACTTTTTCTCATAGACGCAATGACGGCACAATAGAATTTGTTCCACACTTTGACTTAAACAATGATGGCTATATCGATATTGTCACATGTGATGGCGGTGGCCCATATGTAACAATCTATTGGGGCAGCAGTTCAGGATATGACCCTGGTAATACTGTTAAATTCCCGTCAAGCGGAGCAGGTAATTGTGAAGTCGCTGATTTAAATAATGATGGCTACCCAGATTTTATAGTAACCCATATTAATTCTGATTCAAGACTGGCAATATATTGGGGATCTCTCACGGGACCATCATCAGACAGTGTTTTCAATATCTGGATTTCACCATCAATTCCCAATGAAGTTTCTTATGCGGCAGATTTAGACAAAAATGGGTATCTGGATATAGTCATCGGGACCTACCTTGATTTAAATACAGGTGCGATTTTCTGGGGAGATTCAAATGGGTATTCACCCTCAAATAGAACAGATCTACCAACCTCATTTGGTAGTCATAATACTGAGGTTGCTGATTTAAACAACGATAATTGGCTCGACATAATTTTTGTAAATGGGTACTCTTCGCAAAACTATATTTATTGGGGTAGCTCAAGTGGTTATTCAACTGGCAATATGACAAGCCTCGCTGCACCAACATCGAATCCACATGGTTCATCTGTTGCGGATTTGGATGCCGATGGCTATTTAGATCTTGTATTTACGTCAACTTATGGTTCTTCAAGCTATCTTTACTATGGTAGTGCAACCGGGTATCAAACATATCAAGTATTAAATACCAGCTCTACTTATGGCGGTTCTGCTGTATGTAATATGAATAACGATGAGTATTTAGATATCGTTTTCTTTAGAGGATGGCCGAATGCACTCAGACCCATCATATATTGGGGGTCTTCCACAGGATATTCAAATTCTAATAATACAGAAATTGGTTATGCAATCAATGGAAGCGGAGGATTTGTAGCAGATTTAAACGGCGATAATCATTATGATATCTTTGTAAACAGCCGCAGTTCAGTAAGTCCAATATTCTGGGGTCCTAATTACACTACCAGCACAGACTTACCAGTTAATAATGACCACCATGCATTGTTCCGCGAAATCGGCAATGTATATAACCGTGAGTATTATGAGGATTATATTTCTTCGGTCTTTGATGCCGGTGAGGAAGTAGATTGGGGAATTGTTGAGTGGAATGATAGTCTGCCTCCAGGAGCAGATATTTTATTCTACGTGCGCAGTGGTAATACACCGAGCCCAGATACAACCTGGAGCATGTGGGATTCACTGGGTAATGGTGATGAGATTGCGGACAGTCTGAATTCCCAGTATTTACAGTATCGAGCGCGAATGACCTATACTAATCCCTGTTATCTGCCCTATTTATATGAAGTGCGCATTGGCTATGGTCCAGCAATGGCAATAATTCTTGAGCCAGACCAGGCAGACAGCACGCTACCTGCAGTAGCGGTCGCGTACGATATCGATGTAATCAATATCGGAGTTGGGTTAGATACAGTTGACCTTGTTTATGACCATAATACGACCTGGCAGGTTTTACTTTTTGATTCTACTGGTATTAATCCGCTTGTCGATCACAATAATAACAGCATACCTGATGTGATAATTAATATTGACGATACAATTCCAATTATTTTAGAGGTTACTCCACCATCAGGCGCCCAGGGTGGTGAAATCGATTCATTAATGCTTATTGGTACCTCAAGTATTATATCTGATTTGAGTGATAGCGTGCAAATACTGACGAGTATCCAGAGATTAGTAAATATTCTTGTGGCACCGGATCAAATAGAATACACGATTGGTGGTGTGCCAGTGAGTTATAATCTATTGGTTTATAATCAGGGTACGAACCAGGATACGGTTGATTTGTATTATACACATAACCAGGCATGGGGTGTTTCCCTGTTAGACTCTACAGGTACAGTACCATTAAGTGATTATAATAACAACGGCATACCTGATGTGTGGGTTAATAGTTATGATTCAGTAGGTATTGTTGTTGTGGTATATCCGAGTGATACTGCCCAGGCTGGCGAAGCTGATACCTTAATATTAACCGGTCGTTCCAGTCTTGATCCTCTGGTGAGTGATTCAGCATCTCTTATAACAATGATTGCCGAGGTAGGCACAATAATTATTTTCCCGGACCAGACAAATAGTGGGATGCCTGGAGACCTGGTCAATTTTTCGCTAACCTGTCTTAACAATCAAAATTTTGTTGATACCATAGACATTGCAGTTTTTGATCAATTGGGCTGGTCATACAATCTATTAGATTCATTGGGTGATCCATTGACTGACCATAATAATAATGGTATGGTTGACCTTCCTGGTATTAGTGCCCTGGGTGGTATAGTAGAGTTCAATGCTGAGATTCTTATTCCTTCAGGTGCGACAAGCGGGACCATTGATTCAATACTAATATTCGGTTATTCAGGTCAGGATTCTACAGTACAGGATTCATCTGTTCTGGTTTTAACAGTGGGTGCATATGCTCAGGTTTTGATTGAGCCGGATTGTGCAGATTCCGGTA
Source organism: Caldifarciminota bacterium (assembly GCA_023128195.1). Lineage (GTDB taxonomy): Bacteria > Hydrothermota > Tepidihabitantia > SM23-42 > SM23-42 > SOIY01. The sequence goes on from JAGMEL010000120.1 coordinate 2,565, forward strand.
ATTATGGTGATTTGATCGATTACCGACTTCTTGTGCAGAATCTTGGTAATGCCTCAGATATAATAGATTTAACTATTATTAATGGTGCTTTTGATTATTCATTAAGGGATATGAATGGTAATCTTTTGACTGATACGAATAATAATGGTCTGGTTGACTTAGGCATGATTCTACCCTCAGGCAGTGAGAGTTTAATGGTGAGGACTTATATTACATCATCCCAGCAAGGTTTAATTGACACAGCTGTAGTACGTGCGATATCGAACATTAATTCATCAATGTATGATGATGCCGAGTTGAGAACGCGGGTATTAGGTGGTGTTTGGGGATTGATATTAGAACCTGATCAGGAGGCGCAGGTTGAAGTTGGTCATGGTGTAACTTTTCCAGTAGATGTGCTCTTACAGGGGAGTATTGCCGACATCATTGACCTTGAGCCAGATGACGTACCTGTAGACTGGACTATAACGTTAATGGACAGTAATAATATTCCCTTGACTGACAATGATAATGATGGTTATGTAGACTTAGGGTTTGTGATGCCCGAGATAAATCGTCGTTTTTATGTTTATGTCGGAGCGCCTGATCAATTTAGTCTTATCGGACAGGTTGATACCCTGGTATCGTGTGCTTTCTATGTAAGGGGCCGGTGCAGTTCGCGTGAGGATATTACAGACAGTGTTTATTTACGGGTGCAGCTTGTACCGACATTTGATGTACATAATTTCCGTAATCCATTCCGTGCCCAGACCCGGTTTATCTTCAGTTTACCTGACGATGGTCGGGTGACCTTAGAAGTATACAATCGTGCAGGAGAATTAGTACGTCAATTAATTAACAATCAGTCATACAGTTTTGGGGTTCATTATTATCCCTGGGATGGTACGAATAATGCAGGTGAGCGTCTTGCACCAGGGACTTATATCTATATATTAAACTTCCGGGCACATGACGGGGAGCAGAAAACTGCCAGGAAAAAAGCAGTAATACTAAAGTGAAAGACAGGGAGATTCGGAGACCAGGAGAATAATATATGTTTACTATAGTTTTCTATCTTACGGCAATCTTTTCAAGTGGTGATGTGGGTACGACAATGTATCCATTATTAAAGATTGGGGTTGGACCCAGACCAGTAGCCCTGGGTGAGGCATATGTTGGTTTAGCTGATGATATAACAGCAGCATACTGGAATCCATCCGGGCTCTCAGACCTAAAAGACCTTCAATTTTTCATTTCCCATCATGAGTGGTTTATGGATATAAGGGATGAGTATTTCATCTTAGGAATGCCCGGTCTAAATGGTTATTTTACCTTAGCTGGTGTATATTCCTCGATTAAGGATGTTGAAATCTGGGATGAAACTAACATGCCATTAGGAACAGAAAACCTATGGAGTGGAATATTTTCAATATCCCATGGTAGAAAACTTAAAGATAACTTATCCCTGGGTTTTGGAATAAAAATAATGTATGAGGATTTGTACGAGGAATCGATATACGACTTTGCCCTGGATATTGGAACAAAGTTAACTCTAAATGAAAATTTTCAGCTCGGTGGCGCAATCAGAGATTTGAGTTATAAAACAGAAATTCCATCTATAGTAAAGATTGGCGGTTGTTACCAGGGTATTAAAAGATTAAAAATGGTTTTGGATTTTACTTTACCTTCAGACAATGTGCCGTATCTAAATGCGGGTATTGAGTTTAATATCAACCCATTTATAAGTATTCGTTCGGGCTGGCGCAGTGGTCCTTATAATATCCCAAATCTCGGTTGGGAGTCAGGATTCACCACTGGTTTCGGTATTAAATATGCCGGGATAAACCTTGATTACGCATTTGTGCCCTATGGTAAACTTGGGATGACCCACCGTATTGCATTGAGTGGTGGGTTAAAATTTATTCAGGGAGTGAATTTACTGATTATAAAGGTTATGGATGGTGAAACCAGACAACCTCTTGAGGCGAGTATCAATTTGACAGGTGTTAAAAAAGGCGGTTTCCAGATTGTTAAATCAGATAAGATCGAATTTAAAAATTTAACTCCTGGGTGGATAATAATAAATACTTTTTCGCCTGGTTATCCAGAAAATCTTGATTCAGTATACATCTATCCAGAAGGCAAGGTTGAGAAAAACATTTTTCTCTTTAAAATAAAACCGGCGATTTTTAGAGGATTGGTATTCGATGCCAAAACCAGAAAACCAATAGGTGCTACTGCAGAGTACAGAGGCATGGCATTTGGCAAGATTAATAATGATTCAATCTCCGGGAGTTTTGTCTTAAGGAACTTGCCACCAGGCACATACACTTTTACAATAACTGCTAAAGACCCAATATATATTCCTCAATCCTGTTCCGTAATAATAGCTCCTGGTAAATTGACTGAACGCGAATTTTATCTTGTAAAAAAACGCGAGAAGATTGTTTTGAGAGGTGTAAATTTTGCTACAGGCAAGGCAGATTTAAGACCAGAATCATACGTAATATTGGATAAAGCGGGAAAAATTTTACTCGATTATCCAGATATAATCGTTGAGGTTGCAGGCCATACTGACCCAAGAGAAATTAGCACAACCGATTTCCCTTCGAACTGGAAATTATCATTTGCCCGTGCCGGTGTGGTTAGAGAATATCTGATTAAAAAATTCAATCTTAATGCCGAACGCCTCATTGCTCGCGGCTATGCAGATACCCAACCCATTGCGCCTAATACCACAGATGAGGGTATGGCAAAGAATCGCCGCACTGAATTTCGGATTATTGATGAATAAATAACTAAATAGAATTATTATATCCGCTGCGCTTTTTTTCACAGATTTTTCACACTTGGTTAATATAATAAGGTAGCTAAAGGAATTATGACTACGCCTTGACAAATGAGTGCTTTTTATTATTATATATTAAACAAACTTCATGTAATTTAGGGTTGTTAGAAAATTCTAACAAAAGGAGGAACCATGTTAAAAAAAGCACTTTTTAGCATACTATGTATTGTACTCATCAGTTTTGCTGGAAATGATTGTGTCTGGATTGAAACCACACAAGCAGATTTTGCTGACGGTATATATGAAAGAAACATCTATGCATCACATCTTGATGGAGGCACAATAGAATTTGCACCAAGATTCGATTTAAATAATGACGGGTATATTGATTTGATTACTTCAGACAACAGTGGTCCGTATGTTAAAGTATATTGGGGTTCTGTTAATGGCTATAATCAACAGAATGTCAGACTATTTCCCATAAATCGTGGTGGTGGTTGCACGAGTGCAGATTTGAATAATGATGGTTTCAATGATTTACTCGTTACAAATTGGTGTGAAGGTAAGTTCACAATTTATTGGGGAAATGAAACCGGTCCAAATCCATCAGACTATATATCTTTTTACATTGGCGGTATTAACACTGAAGCCTGTTATGTTGCTGATTTTGATAAAGATGGTTTTTTAGATATCGTTGTTGGCGAAAATGGTTCTAATAACCTTATGATTTTTTGGGGAAGCTCGCAAGGCTATAGTTCCCAAAATTATCTAGAGTTACCGGGCAATGAACCTGCACACAATCTTGAAGTCGCCGACTTAAATCATGATGGTTGGCTGGATATTATCTTTGTCAATAAATACAGTACCAACAATTGTATCTACTGGAATTCTGAAATAGGGTTTAACCCTGCACATAAAACTGACCTACCTTTTTCAGGAAGCGACAGACACGGATGTTCCATTGCTGATTTGAACACTGACGGTTATTTAGATATTATCTTTACAGGCTATTATCAAATTACTCAATCATACATCTATTGGGGTAGTGAAAATGGTTACTCTGTATCTAACTATCAGATCTTAATTCCTGGACGGTGTTATGGTGGTGCATCTGTATATGATTTTAATGATGATAACTACTTAGATATTCTCTACATTCGCGGTAGTAGTTATGCGCCAAATGAAAAACCAATAATATATTGGGGGTCTGAAACAGGTTTTTCTGATGCCAATCGAATTGAAATAGGAGATTTATATTTATATGCATCAGGTGGATTAGTTGCTGATTTAAATTACGACGGTATGGTTGATGTTTTTTTGAATAACTACGAATCTCAAAGTTATATCTTTTGGGGACCCGAGTTTTCTAATTACACCTCATTACCTGTTAATCTCGATCATCATGGTATGTTTCGTGAGATCGGTAATGTATATAACCGTGAGTATTATGAGGATTATATTTCGTCAGTCTTTGATGCCGCAGGTATCACAGATTGGGGCGTAATTGAATGGGATGTTTCACTTCCTTGTGCCACGTCAATGCTTTTCTGGGTGAGGAGTGGCGATTCACCTACGCCTGACACATCATGGTCAGATTGGTATTCTGTTTGTAATGGCGATTCAATTCCCGATAATCTTAATGCCCGCTATCTACAATATAAAGCGCAACTTGCTTTTA
>JAGMEL010000121.1 GCA_023128195.1 Caldifarciminota bacterium
CGACGGGGATTATTTTGGATTCGTTCTTTACTTTGATTTCTATAAAGTATATTCCATTTGGTAAAAAGCTGTAATTATTATCTTTGCCATACCAGACTGGATGATATGTACCTTGAGGCAAAGTTTGGTTTACCAGAGTTTTGACTGGATTTGCTTCAGCATCGTAAACTGTTATCCGAATATGTAATGTATCCTCAAGAGAAAATGAAAGGGTTGTGCCTGTAGAAAACGTCTTTGGATTGGCATCACCACCCCGTAATCCTCCAACCCAACCATAAACACCTGTTCGCTGGTAATCGTGATGAAACTGGGGCCATTCCAAGGTATGTGGCAGACAATAACTATTGACATTTGTCCATACATGGAGATAGCCATCATCAGACGATAAAATGGTCTCGCTCTTCCTGTCGTTATCAATATTACCAATAACTACTGAATTCGGCTTGCCAAAAAGAAGTAGCGGAAACGGGTAAATTGGTTCTTTATCAGAATTAACTCCATACAATACACAGTCATAAGCACTAAATATTATGTCAAGATACGGGTCAGAATGACCTTGGAGAAACGCAAGTGCCGGTGAACTCTTCCAAACCTGATCATCAATATCTAATGGCCAGTCCTCCAAATCTCGACCTAACAAGCGGTCAACCAACCGCAGTTTTGCATCGCTACTTTTTGTACAGATATAGGTTATTTCGACTTCATCAGGATAATCCTCATGGATATTCCCTACTGCAGGCGAGGATTGATTAAAATAACCCTGAATTGGATCAGTGTCCCAGATTGGATTGTCGTAATACGCATCATATGCATGGAGAATTCCATTGTTTATATCAGGTGCCAAAATGTCTGGATGATTGTCATTGTTTACATCAGCTAAAGCGGGTGTTACTCTTCTTGTACCATAATTGAGTACTTTTTGCGGCAAAGCAGACTGTGCGTTGAAAATTTCAGTTCTATTAGGATAACGATATGATATTACGACTTCATCCGCTCCAGAACTGAGCACATTTTCAATAGACGGAGTTCCTGATGTCCAACCCGATTGGTTTTCTGATGATTGCCATGCATGTATAAGTGAGCCATTATAAGAATAGGCAAGAATTTTTAAATTACTACTTGTTCCATATGATTTACGGGCGGTCATTACTACATCAAGCACAGGAATTACTGCTAACTGGATATAACCAATTGCAGGTAGACCGGTAAATTCATAGTTATCCGGAACTTCTGCACACCAGCCAAGGGTAATATTACCATGGTTGTTAAAATAAGCTTTTATTGAATCTTTCGAAACCGCAACAATATCAATATAACCATTGTCATCAATATCAGCAAGAACAACACCATAGACTTCCCGGAAGTATTTAGGCCAATCTCTGTAGTTGTTACCACTAGCCTCAAAAATATAAACTGAATCTAAACCAGGGTAGACTATTTCAATTGTACCTGCTGCATCAAGGTTTGCAAGCGCTGGAAGATGCTCTTGGTGACTGGTAATGTAAGGACATTTTTTTGACCAGCCTGGCGGATAAAGAATCACTTTTTTAATCGTATCAGATTGATTATTATACGGCCATGACTCCTCAATTACATCATTGGGGTCTGCCTTAACCCAAAATTCACAATCACCAATCTCACCAAGATAATCAGGGTGGGTAAGTGCTGTGTTCCAATAAACTGTTGTATCTACTAAACATCGGGGTTTAATTTCATCGAATGTAACCGTGGTGTTATAAACAAGGAACTCTTCGCAAACGACCTCAAATTTTACATCAACATCATAAGCCGGGGTACCTCCTATATTCCAGATTTTTGCCTCAATGGGAATGACATCATTGGTGGATGGATAGGGATAAGGTGCTAAGGGTGAAATATCTGTACCCTGGGGTCTTACTACTAAATCAGGTAAATCAGGAAATGCAGTGTAATCACCAAGGTCAAGTGCTGGGTCGCCAAGAAGACACCACATGTTACCTGTAGAACCTTGAATATAGGTAAATTCACCGAGAATCCAATGTTGATAACGAAGTAACATTTTTAACACTCTTTTATAATTTGGCATAAAGCTATATGTCGTTGCTCCCCAAAAAGCAACTGCTCCCCCATTTGGATTAAAAAGAAAAAATTCCCCAAGACAGGTGCCACATGTGTATGAATGAGTTCGATAAAATGGATGGTCCCATTGAAACATCGCGGTTAAACAAGCATTGCTTAAAACTACTGGTAAACGATTGCTGTTTGTTAAGTCTTTTACCTGGGTCGTATCATAACCATTCATCCATCCATCTGGACCACCATGACCAAAATACGAAGTTAGTATCTCACCTTGATTTAGATATTTATTTACACTATCAATAAATGGTTGGCCTTGATCTATTTGGGAAGGACGAATTGTAATGGTGTCATACCCGATATCAGAAAAATAAGATTTTGAGCTATCGATATCAGTCTCAAAACAAGTATCACCAGCAATGAGAAGCCCTGTTCTTCGAAAAACTTCATCAATAACAGGGTATTTCTCGTAATTGATGGTCTTTTGAGCAATCGTAATTAAATCCTGCACATTAGTCTGTTTTACTGGCCAGCGACCAAGCATAATATCAGCAAAATTATCTGAATTAAGCTCGGCAAAATAAAATTCATTCGCCCCTAACCATACAGGATTATGATAAGTAAATAATAATGTAGGCACATAGTCCCAATCACCAATAAATAAACAATAGGCAAAATGATTATCAGGCATTGAAGAGGCATACCAGTTATTATAGGCATAAATGAGAAAATCACGCAGAGCTTTGGCAGAATCCTCGTAAGGCGATTCCAAAAACTCTTTGTACACATCCATCATCTTCACAATCCCAACATCGTATTGATTATGATCAACCCGCCACTGGGCAAATTGATCAATCCAATATAGAGCAATACCATCATTAATGAAATCTAAGTGGGTGACAATAATATAATCAGCAACATTATTGGTATCTAATTTCGTATAGTAATGGACAGCGGGTTCTGGAACCGACTCGGGCTCCCAGTCAATGCCTGAATAATTCAAAAGTATCTCACGACCAATATCCTCAAACGGACCCAAACCATTCTCATTTTCAAAAACCTCACCTGAATACTCTATCCTGAGATCCAACCCAGTATAAAAATACATCATTTTTTGCTTGGGATTGAATTGAACCGGATACAAAAATACCTCAAGCACCCGCTGGTCACGCCAATGACCATCACTATTCACTTCATAGAATTTATCCGGATAAAGTGTATCTTTCTCATAAAATGAAGCATCATAACTATAAACTTCTCTGGAACCGAAACAACCAAAGGTATCTTCCTCAAAAATAATGCGCGGTATAGGATATATTAGATAATCTTCAAATAATGTATAATCAGATTCATAAACCGTAATATTAAAATCACAAGAATCAGGCACGGCAATGAGTAGCCTGATATAAGGAATCTGCGGTTTACCTGCGTTTGTGGTATCCCTGTCAATCGGTTCTTCTGGAATTTCAATATGCTTAAAGTCTTTATTATCAACTGTGGTATCCTGTTCAGTAAAACCAAAGACTGCGGTTCTGATAAAAACACCCAGGGTATCTGATTTCATTACCTCTTTTTCTGGTGGTAAAGGTACATCAGATGATCCCATAACCCTTTTCCAATCGGCACTCAAAATGCCGATCAGACATACACCTAATACTAATATTTTCCTCATCTTAACCTCCTATTTTCTAAAACAATTATAATTAAATACTCCTGTTTGTCAAGAAGAATTATAACTGGTGATGTCACATATTGACATCGCTATCACATTACATATAATTTATCTGGAGGTAATTATGAAACGAATGATTATCAGTATTTTTATACTTTTAACATTATCTTTTGGCAGCATAAGCAATATAAAAAGGTTGCAGTGGATTGACCCTTACGGTAGAGAACCGATGAAGCATAGTAAATGGCACAGAGAACATGTCGATCAAAAAGAACCAACAAAAATTGACAAGGTTTATGAGAAAATCACAAAAAGAAGACAAAACCTCGTTGACATTATCGTAAATGCCGGCGTATATACAGATATCATTTCTGAATTGAATGTTTTTACGCAGGATTTGATAAATGCCGGGTACTCAATTCAGCTCGATACTATGTCAGGCATGTCCCATACTACACTTCGTAACCACCTTGCTTCTATTTCTGACCTTGTCGGTGCGATCTTTATCGGTGAAATTCCAATTGCCTGGTTTGAAACAAATGGTTTTGGCGGCTGGGAAGAGTATCCTCATGATCTATATTTCTGCGATCTTAACGGCACCTACATTGATGCTGATGCAGATGGTATTTATGATGATCACACAGGCAATGTGGCTCCGGAAATCTGGGTAGGAAGAATATATGCGCGGAATCTGACCTGGGATAATGAAATAAGATTACTGAAAAGATATTT
>JAGMEL010000122.1 GCA_023128195.1 Caldifarciminota bacterium
GTAGTAATCAATGATGAATACCAGACTACTGCTTCTGAATATCGAAACCAACTCAACCAGGGATATGAATGGATACATATCTGTGCACATTCCTCACCCTGGGGACATACATTTAATTATGGATACAGCAGTTATAAAGGCACTGTATTCAATTATGAAATATTCACCCTGGAACCACATGCACTCTTTTACAATCTTTTTGCCTGTTCAGGAACAAGATTTGTCGAAGAGAACCATTCTGCTGGCTGGTATATATTTATTGACCCTTATGGACTTTTAGCAGTAGGAAGTACAAAGACCGGCAGCATGTTAGAATTTGATGATTTTTATAATCCGATCGGTCAGCAGAATAAGTGTATTGGCGATGCATTTAAACAGTGGTTTACTCTCTGGGGTGAGTATGACTGGGACTGGTTTTATGGAATGAACATTCTCGGTGATCCAACCCTCAAGCCGCTAGGACAGATTGAACTGACATGCACCAGGAAAATGTATTCTTCGATTCATGCTTTTATGGATTGGCCCACACCAGAAATAGTTGCCCCTGATTCTGAATCAGATGCATTCCCTAAAATTATCGTAAATAACGATGACAAAGTCTGGGTGGTGTGGGAATCAGGCAGGTCTTATACAAATGGGCGCTCAGAGATTTATGGTGCATATTGTGATGCCAGTGTATGGTCAAGTGCAATGAATATTGGACCCCATGTATATTGGGATTATTCTCCGGCAATTGGTATTGACAACCAGAACAGACCGGTTGCAGTCTGGGCAGGCTATAATAATGGACAATATGATCTCTATTATAGTATTTACACTGGTTCATGGTCATCAAGACAATTAGTCCATACATCAGACCCAGGATATGATATTAAACCAGCAATGATTAAAGATAATAATAATAACCTCTGGGCTGTCTGGGAATCAAGACGAAATATTAATCTTGATATTTATGCAGCTTATTTTAATGGTTCTGTATGGACATCACCTGAGCAGATTACAACATATTCAACAGACGAAACAACACCGGTAATGGCAATCGATAGTCTTAATAGACCCTGGATATTCTTTTGTCGACGATTTGAAAATAAGAGTGAAATCTGGGGAAGTTATTATACTGGTTCCCAGTGGTTAACATCAGGGCCAATCTCAGGGAGCCAGCAAAGAGCATATCACCCAGCCTGCGCAGTTGATGAAGATGGTTTAATCTGGGTAGTCTGGCAATCTCTTGATACAGGTAATCCCGATATTTTTGCAAGTTATTTTAATGGCAGTACGTGGTCCTCTCTAATCCACATCACAACCAGTTCTGAAAGCGATCTGTTTCCCTCATTGATAACCCATAGAAGCGGCGCAGTATGTTGTGTGTATCAATCAAAGATTGGTAACGATTGGAATATTTACTATACATATTGTGATGATTCAACCTGGAGTAGTCCAGAAATTGTTGCAGATCTTATTGGCGCTGATATAAATCCTCAAATCACCTGCAGTGATTCAAATGAACTGTGGATCTGCTGGCAGAGTTATTCAACGGGAAACTGGGAAATAATGGTTTCGCACAGATACGGGTATGGTATTACTGAACAGGAAAACAGAAGGACAGAACCTGTTCTCAGCGTGTCTTCCACCATATTTTCTAAGGGGCTGAACATCGTAACAATAAAACCACATCAGGAAATTAAGATATATGACATAAAAGGCTCGCTCGTAAAAACATTATCTTCAAATCAACAAGGCTATGCTATCTGGACTCCTGGCCAATTGCCAGATGGCGCCTATTTTATCTGTGTAGGAAATAAAAATAGTATATCAACAAAAAAGGTAGTATTTTTGCGCTAAAAAGATTTTACATATTATAAAATATAAAGGGGGATGAAAAAATCATCCCCCTTTATAATATGCTGCAGAATTATCTTACTGCATTTTTCAATTCACGACCGGCTTTAAATTTCGGTGCTTTCCTTGCGGGAACATTGATTTTTTCACCAGTACGCGGATTCCGTGCAATCCTTGCCTTTCTTTTGGCAACTGAGAATGTTCCGAATCCAACCAATGATACCCTATCACCTTTTTTAAGCGCAGATGTAACTGAGTCAACAAATGTATTTAGTGCCACATTTGCTGCCTTCTTAGAAATGTCCGCCTTCGCCGCGATCTTATCAATAAGCTCAGCTTTAGTCATATCTTGTCACCTCCTTTTGTGTCAATTATATAATTATACTTATAATTCTTTATTTGTCAAGCCCCAAATTACGTATTTGCAAGGCTTTGAGCCACACCCTCGCAGGAGACTTAAGTTATATAGCGATTTGCAGCACTCAATACTACACTAATTTGCGACAACCGTTGAAATTTAGGCATTTACGCAAGCCCATTGTAAATGGGCTGGGTTTAACGACGGATAACTATTTGAAAAATGTATATTAAAATTATTTTTTATCTCTCTCCGTTTCACCATTTCGCCGTTTCACCGTTTCTCAACTAACCCACGTTGACTTATATAAATACTTGACTATAATAATCAATGAAAACCAAAAGGATAGGAATTTTAACAAGTGGCGGTGATGCGCCAGGTATGAACGCCGCTATCCGGGCTGTAGTAAGAACTGCATTACACTACCAAATTAAAGTTTTCGGTTTTAAACATGGTTACAATGGATTATTAAATAAAACTATTATTGAATTAAATCACAGCTCAGTCGCCAATATTATTCAACGTGGCGGCACTATCTTGGGAACTGCGCGCTCCGCTGAATTTAAAACACACAAGGGCATGGAAAAAGCAAAGAAAACCATCGACAAGTATAACATAGATGCTCTTGTTGTCATTGGCGGTGAAGGAACAATGCGTGGGGCACATGAATTCTCAAAGAAATTCAATGTTGATGTAGCAGGCTTACCGGGTACGATTGATAATGATTTATTCGGCACCGACATAACAATAGGTTTTGACACTGCTGTTAACAATGCTCTGGAAGCAGTTGACCGAATAAGGGACACTGCTTCATCTCTGGAAAGGCTTTTCTTTATTGAAGTAATGGGCAGATGTGCGGGATTTATCGGCTTGGCAGTTGGCTTGGCGGGCGGTGCTGAGGATGTGCTTATACCAGAAACCCCAACTGACATTAAAGCACTCGCAAAAAAAATTAATAATAATATAAAAAAGGGTAAGCTGTCCAATATTGTAATTGTCTCTGAAGGTGATGAAGCAGGAAATGCATTTACTATTGCTGCAAAAATAAAATCTATCATAAACGAGGATTACCGGGTAGCAGTTCTGGGTTATATTCAAAGAGGTGGCGCACCAACTGCCAATGACCGAATCCTCGCCTCAAAATTGGGATATGCCGTAGTTCTTGGGTTAATGAAAAAAATCTCTGGCTGCATGGTTGGCGAAATCAAAAATAAAATTATATTTACACCGTTTGAAAAAACTTATACAAGAAAGAAAAAAATCGACCCGGATATTTATACAATTATAAAAATCTTCGCCGAGTAACCAATCTACTCACTATTCTATCGCCATTAACAATGTAGTGGTCTGATTCACCCACGCCCATCCTGGATGAGCGTGGTTCATCAAACAAAATAGCCCAATAAACCTGTCCTGAACTAAATTGAAGGATTTGGCGACTACAATATCAGTACACAGTAATATTATTTTAACAGAATAACTGTTGTTGATTGTGTTAATGCAGAAGATGATAGATATATGAAATAAACACCAGCAGGAAGGTGATTGCCGAAATCATCAGTTC
>JAGMEL010000123.1 GCA_023128195.1 Caldifarciminota bacterium
AGTCCAAAAATATCAATGTGTTTGATCGGGTTGAATGTGAGTCTGCCGGCAAATTTGGCTGTAGGATCTCCCATTCGTAATGCAATATAACCATGAGAATATTCATGGATTGTTAATGCGAATAAAATAGGAGGCAGGAATAATATATATGTAATCAGACTATTCATGAATTTTCATATTTCTTAAGTATTGTATGGCTTCTTTTTTACTTTTAATATTTTTATCGAGTTGTAAATCCAACATTTTTCTTAATAAATTCTTGAATTTCCTATTTTGTCTAACGCCCAATTTCTTTAAATCATTACCTTTTACAAAAGGTTTGATTTTCTTTAGTTTAGAATAAGTATTAATTTTTCCCTTTAATTCTTGGCGTATTAATGGAATAATCTCTATAATCTGATCAGATATGGGGGAGAGGATGTTACAAATAGTACTGTTTGTTGATGCCTTTTCTAATCTTGAAATCGTGCTTCCTATCTTATTTAAGTCCTGCATTATCTCCCTTTCTTCAGTCTTCAAAGGAAATCCATCTGTATCTAATTTAGAAAGATATAAATAGATTCTATTTGGACCTAATAGCGGTAACAACTCCAAATCTTTCTTCTTGATTTTATAGATGAGCAAATCTGATAGGTCCTTTATGGTTTCTTGATATTTCTTTTCTGAAAAAATTAGTTTGATTTCATTAAGTATTCTTTGACCGCTCAGTTGTTGTATCATTCTTTTATCTATTGCCTCTTTCATCAAAATTTTTGTTTTTTTCTCGATTTTAAAACCGAATCGATTCTTATATCTTAATGCACGAAAAATGCGAGTTGGGTCATCATTAAAACTGTTTTTATGTAAAACCCTTATTAAGCCTTTTTTTATATCCTTTAAACCATTAAAAGGATCAAATATCTCACCAAAGTCTTCTTTTGATATGGACATTACCATTGCATTTATAGTAAAATCACGACGATTAAGATCTTCAATTATTGTCGAAGGATAGACATGAGGTAGTTTTGCCGGTGACGAATACTTTTCTACCCGGGCACTGGCTAAATCTATTCTTTCGGCTTCTGTGATAATTGAGGCAGTACCAAACTCTTCATAGATGCACAATTTTCCTTTTAATTTTAAATTTAAAGCCTTTGCGGCTTTTACAGCATTTCCTTCTACCACAATATCAATATCAACGGGTTTTAAGCCAAGAGTTGTATCTCTGACATACCCACCAACAAAATATGCATGGTAAATAGATTTTATGAAAAAATCAATCGCTTTATTTAAAACCGATTTCTTTTGGTGTTTTGCCAAAGATTTTAATTTTGCCAAATCGCTCCTCATATTTTTTTAGATTATCATCTAATGCTTTTCTAACTATAACAGCATTTTGTGGTGTCATAATAATGCGGGCAAAAACCTTTGCTTTCTGCGACCCGGGTAAAAAACGCATAAAATCAAGGATAAATTCTGAAGGCGTATGGCTAATTCCAATCCCATTTGCATATATTCCTTCAGATTGCTCTGGGCTCAATTCTACCTTTATCTGCTGTACTTTCTCATCCATAGTTTATCTCCTTTTCATATTATATCTATATATGACCAGCAGTCAAGAGATTGTAGTCGCTGTATCCTTAAACAATAAGTTTTTATTAAAAATTGAAAAATTACTAAAATTCCTGAATTATTTTTGGGGTTTGCCTATTTTAAAAAATAACCAGGCGTTTTTACCGGCTTTTGGAAATTTGAAAAGTGCGTAAATTCCTTTAAGCTTATCTCCTAATAACTCAAATTTCATACGGTTTTCATGTCTTTCTAATAAATTACATTCACCAGTATCCCATATTTCAACCTTACCAGCACCATATTGGTCATCAGGTATATCTCCTTCAAAATCAGCATAATCTAATGCATGGTCTTCTACTTGTAGAGCAAGTCTCTTAATTCCCGGTTTTACTGGCGGTTCTTTTGGCACTGCCCAGGATTTTAAAACATTATCTATCTCAAGCCTGAGATCCCAATGTAAATGCGTAGCATGGTGTTTGTGAATAACAAAGATAGGCATTACATCAAGATAAGCCTCGCTACTGCTCGGCTAAACTCTAATTTCAAAACTCTAAATCCTAAATAATTTCTAAATCTAAATGACCAAAATTCAAAACAAGGTTTAGAGCATTTGAATTTAGAAATTAGAATTTGCCTGCCCCGTTAGATAAAACCAATTATTAGAGATATACACACTAAAGTATCTTCACAATCATATAAATGTTTCAAAAACAAATTAGGGGCATATCTAACGGGGTGAATATTTAGGATTTCGGATTTAGAATTTGTATAAGAACTATTGAAATTTCTATACATTATAAATCATGAAATTGCAAACTATTGATTAGTCCTATCTACCTACACTGGTACGTTGCTCAATGTTTTTTTAAGAATTTGGCAATCTTACTTGACGTATCAAGGAGCGTACTTATAGATTCATTGCGATTAAGGCAATCGGTAAAATAGGCGATAAATTCTGACACATCAACTTCAACGAACCATGGTGCCTTTTTCAATTTTTTATCTGAATAAGTTAAGTTAGTAGAATATAACCGTGTGATAATTCCATTTTTGTGTGCGATATTATATTTCTTTATACCCTCATCATCAAGCAGGGCAAAAGTGGCTGCAATATAGATTCGATTGGCATTGCGGCGTTTCAGTTCGCTTACTACTTTAAGAATCGATTGTCCTGAAGCAAGTAAATCATCTATGATCAATATATCCTTGCCCTTGACATCTGCTCCAAGAAATTCATGCCTAATAATAGGATTTTTTCCATTTACTATCCTCGTTGTATCGCGACGTTTGTAAAACATGCCCATATCCAGACTTAGGCTGTTAGCATAGTATAAACAACGATCTACTGCGCCTTCATCCGGACTAACTATAATCATATGTGCTTTATCTACTACAAGACCTTTTTCTGTTTTAAGAAGTGCCTTAATGATTTGATAGCTTGCGTGAAGGTTTTCAAAACCGCGCAATGGAATGGCATTCTGCACATGTGAATTGTGTGCATCGAAAGTGACAAGATTTTCCAATCCAAGGTATTCTAATTCCCGTAAAGCCACAGCGCAATCTAAAGATTCCCTACCCTGTCTTTTATGTTGTCTGCTTTGATATAGCATCGGCATAATAACATTGATACGGCGTGCCCTTCCGCCTATCGCTGCGACAATTCGCTTTATGTCCTGAAAGTGATCATCCGGACTCATGGAGCAATTAAAACCATGCATTTTAAAGGTGCATCCATGATTACCTATATCAGTAATAATAAACACATCGTATCTCCGGATGGATTCGTGTAAAATAGCTTTACCCTCACCATTTGCAAACCTGGGGCAGGAACAGGGAATTATAAAGGAATCTCGAGAAAAACCAGGGTATGAAGCATACTGTGGAACTTTTTTGAGACGTCGGCGTCTTATGATAAGATGTTTGTTAATCAATTTCGCCAGTTTTTCACCTCCTGGCGGTGCCACAAGAGCTATTGGTGCAACAGGGATACCCTTGAATTTATTATGTTTTGACTTCATTATTTATCTCACAATTATTCATTAATATTAAATTAGTATGGGTAGAATATGTAAAAAAGAACCGAAAGAGCAAAGAGAACCCATAACCCAGGATGTATTTCTTTCCACCTTCCAGTAACGAGTTTAAATACAGGATAAAGCACAAATCCTGCGGTTATTCCAACACCCAAATTAAAAGTGAAACTCATTAGTATTATCACAAAGAAAGCAGGGATTAACTCTGTGAAATCCTTAAAATCAATTTTTGTAACTACAGAAATCATCATCATTCCTACTACAACAAGTGCAGCCCCATAAGCCTGTGGCGGAATTGCTGTAATGAGAGGAGCAAAAAATAGGCATATCAGAAATAGTAATGCAGTTACTACGGCAGTAAGACCTGTTCTACCACCTTCTTCAATACCGGCGGCAGATTCAATAAATGTTCCTGCTGTAGTTGTTCCAACCAATGCTCCAAACATAGTGGCAAGAGCATCTGCAAGCATTGGTTTCTTAATTTCGGGTAGATTTCCGTTTTCATCAAGAAAGCCTGCTCGAGCAGATACACCAATAAGAGTACCCATCGTGTCCACAAAATCCATTATAAAAACTGTAAGTATTACTGCAAAAAACCCCCATGATAATGCTCCTACAATATCCAATTTCAAAAAAATGGGGGAGAGTGAGGGAGGAAGACTTACCAATTGGCTCGGAGGCTTGGCAATACCAAAAATAAAGGCTAAAAAGGTAGTTCCGAGCATTCCTATTAGGATTGAACCTTTTACCTTTCTCACCATAAGAATACCTATAATCAGAATTCCTGCGATGGCAAGAAGCACTGCCTGGCTTCTGATATCTCCTATTCTCACTGGTGCACCAGGTACTCCTAATTGCACTATGCCTCCATCATTCAATCCTATAAATGCAAGAAAAAACCCGATTCCAACGGCAAATGAGTATTTCAGACCTTTAGGAATTGCATTGGCAAGCCACGATCTTAGTTTTAAGATAGTTATAATGGTAAAGAGCACCCCACCAATAAATATTGCACCGAGTGCTGTTTGCCAGGAATAACCAAGAATCTTGACAACAGTATATGCAATAAATGCATTCTCACCCATATATGGAGCAATGGCAAATGGACGCTTTGCATAAACTCCCATAAGAAGGGTTCCAAAAAAGGCTGAGAGAATTGTAGCGACCATGGATGGACCTTTTGGTATACCAGCAGCCTCAAGTATGGCAGGATTTACAACTATTATATATGCCATTGTCATAAAAGTCGTAAGTCCAGCTATGACCTCTGTTTTGACATTAGTCCCATGTTCTTGTAATTTAAATATTTTTTCAAGCATAGATTATCCCCATCTTTAGTTTATCCATCCTGATTTGAATGTCAAGAACGCGATTGCCGTTTTAAATTAAAAATGTCTGGTCTCCCAAATTTCGTAGTGGTCGAGCTTGCTCGACTCTCTTTTTTGCAGAGTAAACTCTGCCACTACAGATTGTATCATTTATAGAAATGACATCACTTGCCTACCCCACTTCTCACTTAGCTATTTATATAATTCTCATTCTGTCTGGGTATCAATAATTTCTTGAAGTTCTTTTAAAAGGAAATCAGGGGCACTGAATCCTTCTATTCTTTTAATCTCCTTTTTTGTTTTTGGTTCTATAATTAATAGTGTTGGATAAACAGTAATTTGATAATTTTTGCAAAATTCAATACCCAGTGAATCGCCGCCATCAATTTTAACCGGGAAAAAATTTGATTGAATAAATGATGACACCTTATTATTTTTAAATGTATATTCATCCATCATATTACATGGTTTACACCATTTTGTACTGACATCTAAAAATATTAGTTTTTCAGCTTTGTCGATTTCATCAATAGAATACCATGTAATTTTGCCACTCATCTGGGTTTTTTCGTACAAAGTTGATATTACAAAACAGATTGATAACACCAGAGCAATAATAATTATAATAACCGGTATGCCCCTTGTTTCATATTTACCTAAAATCATCTTCATCGTTTGCCTATTTCCAGACGATTAAACCAGATTGTAGAAATTATTAAAAACAGCAATAAATATGAAAATACAAAGAAGAAATTGCTCAATGAGAGTCCAAAAACAGAGATCAATGAAAGTCTTTCAAATGGCGGAATAAATATAAGAATTATGTCAATTAATAGCACAGGTAATTTGCCTAAACCAGGAATATTCCGTATGCCGGTAAATATACTCCAGAAAAAGTATAAAGAAATTAAGATAACCCAATTCGGCGTTCTTTTCGCAAAAACACCTAATGATACATTGAAAGTAATTATAAATATGATTGTCATAAATAGGTTTAATATATCTGAACCTGCAATTGATACTTTCCCTCGTATAGCTATTATAAGAGAAGAGAATATAATCAATATTCCTAATCCAATTAAAAAGACGATCA
>JAGMEL010000124.1 GCA_023128195.1 Caldifarciminota bacterium
TCTGATTTACTTCCCATAAATATCCAGATTTTCATCGCCGCCTCTTTCTTTTCATTTTTTTCATACCTGAATTACCAATATCTTTACGGTAATACATACCCTTAAAATGAATTTTCTTTATTTCCTCATATGTCTTTTGCTTTGCAATTTTTAAGTTTTCATGCGTGGTAACAACACTCAACACTCTGCCCGATGATGTAATAAGCTTTGAATCATCCATCTTTGTTCCAGCATGGAAAACCAATGTTTTCGATGAAAGGCTATCCTTAAATCGAATTTCCTCACCAACCCGATAATCAAAAGGATAACCACCTGATGCCAGCACAACACAGATTGACCAATGATTTTTTGTCTTTATCTGTACGTCTGAAAGTCTTCCATCAATAACGGCAAGAAGAGATTCAAGTAAATCACTTTCAACAATAGGAAGAATTGCCTGTGCCTCAGGGTCCCCAAATCGACAATTGAACTCCAGAACCTTTGGACCTAAAGAAGTGAGAATAATACCCGCATATAAAACTCCCTTATAATCCATTCCCTGGTCTTTTAAGGATAAAATTGTGGGTTGAATAATGACTTGCTCAATAATATTTTTTACGCGTCGATTCGTTGGATAAGGGGCATATGCGCCCATTCCACCGGTATTTGGTCCGCGATTACGATCGTGTAATTTTTTATGGTCCTGTGAAGCAGGAAGATAAGTGATCGTTATCCCGTCAGTCAGAACAAATATCGAAGCCTCCTGTCCCGTAAGAAATTCCTCAACAACAATTCTTTTACCGGCCTCACCAAGACGATGTTGAACCAGAATTTCATCAACTGTTTTCTCGTACTCTTTTCTTGTATTAACAATAATCGCACCCTTTCCACCAGCAAGCCCTGATGCCTTAACTACGGTCGGATATTTATTTATAGTTTTCGTATATTTAAGAGCCTCCGATGCGGTTTCATAGACCTGAAATTTTGGTGCTGGTATTCCAAAACGGAGCATAAAATCACGGGCAAAGGCTTTATCTGCTTCAATACGGCTCGCCTTCTTATTGGGTCCAAAAATTTTCAACCCTCTTTTTGTAAACTCATCAACAATACCAAGTGCCAAAGGAACCTCGGGTCCAACAACAGTCAAATCAATCTTTTTTTCTTCAGCAAAACGAGCAAGGCCTTGAATATCTGTTGCCAAAATGTTTACACAGGTTCCGATCTGGGCAATACCAGGATTTCCTGGCGCCGCATAAATCTTTTTAACTTTCTTTGACTTACTTAATTTCCAGACAAGGGCATGTTCCCTACCACCACCTCCAACAATTAAAAGTTTCATCCCGGTCCTCCTATGCTCCTCATAATTTTCTTAAATTGTTCTTTTGATTTTTCAATAATACTCCCTAATACTATAAAATCTGCTCCTGCCTCAATAATTCTCTGAGCATGTTTTTCAGTCCTGATACCACCTCCAACAATCAGCGGTATAGATATGGCTTTCTTAATTTTTTTAATCATATTTTCAGGCACAGGTTTATCTGCACCACTCCCAGCTTCAAGATATATATATTTCATACCAAAATATTCTCCAGCCAAGGCATGCGCCACAGCAATCTCAGGTTTAGAACGCGGAATAGGTTTTGTATTTGACATATATTCAACCGCAGTATAATTACCAGATTCCACAAGGATGTAACCCACTGAAATTACTTCTAAATCATACTCCTTAATAAGAAAAACTGCCTTGACCTGTTCACCAATAAGAAATTCTGAATTTCTTCCGCTTAACAATGAAAGGAAAAATATGGCATCAGCATGAGCGCTAACTTGATGAGAACCACCCGGAAAGAGAATCACTGGTTTATCTGTACTCTTTTTAACAGTAGCCACAAATTTGTCAAAATGTGGTGAAACCAGAAGTGAAGAGCCGGCAAGAATGCCGGCAATTCCTTGCTCGCAGACAAATTCTGTCAGCTTTTTAATATTGTCTATCTGAATTCGGTCCGGATCAAATAGTGCCAAAACACCGGGTTTCGATTTATTTAGACTATTATAAATCGATTCTCTTTTCATCTCTACAAAGTATACCTGTCTTTTTAAAAAAATCAAGATGTAAATTAGCCAAGCAATGCTTGGCAAATCCTAAATTCTAAGCACTAAAATCTTTACCCTGTGAAATACAGCCTTCCGTGAAGAATTTTATCTTCTCTAACTTTAATTGTTTTCCTTTTTCATTTCCCATAATTAGATTACTCCTATTTCACGGGGTGAACAATCTCAAAATTCAAATACTGAAATTCAAAACCTTCATTCTCGAATCTCCTTTATCTTTAAAGAAGTTGAATCTATCTGGGGTAGATAATCAGAAGTGTTTAGAAAATTGGGATTTTGAACATTAGAATTTGCCTGCCCCGTTAGATAAAACAAATTATTAGAGATATACACATTAAAGTATTCTCACAGTCCTATAAAGGTTTCAAAAATAAATTAAGTGTATATCTAACGGGGTGAATATTTCGATATTAGAATTTAGAAATTACATCTATAATAACTCTATTTTATATAAGATCCTAAGGTGATTAAACTATATGAGCGTATATCTCGTCAAAATCATTAGGAGAAACAATGATAATATTGATTTTGCTGTTATTTAATCAAACCGACATAATTAACAATATTACAGGCATGCAAAAGGAGATCCAAATTCTAAACCTTATTAATGGTCTTGAACTTTCAGAGAACCAGATGAATTTTATCTTAGAAAAAGCAAAGAAAACCGAGAAGATAAAAGACAATTTCTATAAAGAAATTAGTAATGAGAAGACCACTCATCAAATCTTAAATCAATTAAAAGAGAATAGAATGGAAAATGAAGAAATCCCTAATGAATTAAGAAAAAGGGTGCATTATGCAGAAGAAAAAATGCGCGATTATAGACTGATTATGCATGAATCGATCGAAATTTTGGCTAATGAAGTAGAAGATATGCTCGACCCCAATCAAATCTATCAATTAGAACATTATATTCCCTGTCTGATACCGCCGCCCGGAGAAATCAATATTGGCCAATCAGAAAAGCCCTCTGGTATAATCCAACAACTGAAAAGAATCAGGCAAATACCTGATTGGCTATATGAGACCAAAAAATATGATATCGTAGATAAAACAGTAGAAAAGATGAAAAAACACCTGCCACGAGGTACTGAATTTAATGAAAATGCAGAACGACAAAGAATTCTCGGGCTTTTTGATGAAATAAGGGCTATTAGTGATATTGACTTCGCTCTAAAAAACGAGGAATATGCAAATGAATTAAAGGGTAAATATTTTATAAAAAAAATACCTCTAAATTTATCACTCAGAATTGAGAGATTTTTACTCGACCCTTTAATCATCCCAATACTCGAAGAAAAGATAAAAAACACCAAATAATGTAGACCTGAAGAACTTGGGTCTCTATTTCTTCACCAAAATATTAAACAAGCATAGGTCAAAAAGATAATAATCACCTCAATAAAATTACAGGAATTGACTGCGCATCTGTGAAATTAGAAAGACGTATGAAATAAACACCAGCAGGGAGTGGATTGCCGATATCATCAGTACCGTTCCAATACACAGAGACCACAGATTTATTTGGATTACACAGATTAATAATAGGAAAAGAACGAACTAATCTACCACTCGCATCGTAAATCTTTAAACTGACTACTGTTTTCTGTCTACTGTCTACTCCTTCTGGTATCTGCCATCTGATTTCTGTTATCTGTTTAAAAGGATTCGGGAAAACAGAAATATTGTGAAGGTTTGGTGCTTTCAATCGTGCTGTTTCTTCCACCATGTTTTCATTCTCACCCCGTTTGTAAAAAATATCTGTACTAACACCGGGATTTAATCGTTGATCCTTCCAGACAAGATGGAGACGATTACTGTAATCTACGGCAATACGAGGGTGTGCTGGCCAGATTGCATCTGGTGGATAAACTACGATTATCGGTGAGATTACAAAATCGCCTAAGGTATCAAGTTTAGTATACATAATTCCTTGTGGGTCTTCTAAATGCCACACAACATGTAAATATTGCAAAGAATCCATTGCCATATGGGGACGGGCATTATCTTCGTGTATACTAAGTGTTATGGGTCCAACAAGAATATTAGCATCCTGGTCAAGTTTAAGATATTCAATGCTGATGCCTGGACCGGTATGGTCACCATAGACCATATGAATGTTTTGACTTCGGTCAGCAATCATTGTTGGAAGATAACCGAATCCAAAAAATTTGTTGTCAATCAAAACATTACCATCCCTGTCTAATTTCGTATAGGTCAGGCGATATGCACTCACAGTATCATCGGTCCGATAAGCCAAATGATTATTCGCCATACTATCAATACCAATCCCGGGCCAGTAAGAATAAAATGTATCCAGTGAAACCTTT
>JAGMEL010000125.1 GCA_023128195.1 Caldifarciminota bacterium
TAAAGAAATTCATTGAAGATAGTAATCAGGTAATATACCTGACCTCAGACAACCACACCCGCGATATTTTAAAAGCCTCCGGCGCCCGGATAACGACATTATGAAAAAAGACTAGTTTAGTCTACAAAGATCCTTACTCTCTCATTCCGGTAATTCTCGGAATGAGAGAGTTGAATTAACATCTTGAAAAATAGTTTTTATGGTTTATACTTAGTATAATATGAGATTACCTGCAGAAATCGAGCAGAGAGTTCTCGAATTAATCAACATGCCTGATCTAAACTGGAAATCTGCGCGTGTCCATAACAAAAAAATCAATCGCATCAGAAACCAGATGTATAAACTCGCTGAGGACTTTGCTCAAACAATACCTTCTGCTGATCTATATTCTGATGCATACTTTGCCTACAATTTCCCCATGAATTTCGTAAAAGCAATGGTAATTGCAAAGGAAGTCAATTTTCTGTACCCACAACTCTTCAATAATAAAGATACAATTCGTATTCTTGACATTGGCTGTGGTGAAGGAGCAGGAATGCTTGGTTTTTACTACGGCATAAAAAATTCAACAAAGTTTGTGCTTACTGGTATTGATACTTCTACCCAGATGCTTAAGAAATGCAAAAATATGACGCATTCGCTGAAAAACAGGGATACCTGTATACGTATCAAATTACGTAGACAGGATGTATCACATGGTCTTTTAAAAAAGAAAACGCACAAATATAATATTGTTATTTTTGCGAATTCACTTGCTGAGATGTTTACAGGTAATAATATCCCAGTGAAATTTATTGAAAGAATTTTAAAAAGTACAGATGATGATGGAGTAATTATCATAATAGAACCCGCCACAAAGTATTTATCGCGCAGGCTCATGAATTTACGGAATGAGATAATACGAAAGCATAAAGCTTATGTCCTCCTCCCCTGTTTTCATAAAAACGAATGTCCTCTTATGGATATCAGAAAACAAAAAGAATGGTGTCACCAGTCAATCTCATGGCATCCACCGGATTTCATGAAAATTCTTAATCAAGGACTGAACCGCGAGATTAACTATTTAAAATTTTCGTATCTTGTGATCTCTAAAAAAGAACATAAGAGAAATATCGATGAAAGTTTTCTTGTATTAAGTCATTTACTCAAGGAAAAAGGTAAAAAGAAATGCTTTCTGTGCACACCAACAGGTAGGGTTGAGTTAGTGCGACTCAATAAATTAAAAACTCAAGCAAACCGTGAATTTGACAGAATTTCAAAAGGAGATATTATTTCCTTTACAAATGTTGTACAGACAAACCCACACTACTGGCAAATTACTGAAGATACACAAATAAGAATATTAGTCAGTAAAAATATTTAAGCAAATTACCAGTTTTTTTTGATTAATTTTGTTAAATAAAAACTCAAGTAATACAGGTACGCATTTTTGCTCTTCGGGTTATTAATATCCTAAAAATATAATACAGGATGACCAGAATACAAAATGCTACGAGAAGCCATTTTATTAATGCACAGACAGAAGCTGTGAATATCATCGTTTCTGAAATATTGTTAATATTACTGAGTAGAATAATGTGTAGAGTATTTTCGCACCAGTCTAAAAAACCCGCAATAAGAGGTAGTGCAAAAATAATAATATGAAATTTTGTTGGCGATTTATCTGCTTTGATTGTCAACCGCGCAATAAAACTGGAGAAAAAAATCGCATATACAACAGGATATATGTAGTCAATCCAGAACGTATTCAGAAAATGTGTGACACCTGCAATACCCCATTGATTAATAATACTGACAAAAGTACTTTTAGTAAATGCAAATTGCAGTGCTATGATGCCTGGCGAACCAGGAGGTATGGCTCTACTATTTAGTATCATCAAAATTATCGTCAAAAGCAAAGTAATTGATGCTGAGAATACTACAACCTGGGTATTTGCTATTTTCCTATATAGTCTTTTTAATAGCATAGATAATTATTCCAAAATTCTAAATATTTCCCTAAAATCATTATCCTAAATAATTAAAATGGGTCATTTCATCTTTAATTTTAACATGACATCTATAAGGTTTCCCAATTTGAACTCTTGCAGTTTGTACTATTTTATTTCTTGTATTCATTTCTATCGTTTTAATTTCAAGCAAAATCGCCATCTTTCATTCCCCTGTTTATCGCGCTTTATGCCGATTAAGTCAAATCCTGCGCCTTCATATAGACGTTTTGCCCATTCATTATAAGTATAAACACTTACTTGCAACTCTTCCCAGCCAAGTGCCCTTGCCCGCTCTATGAGCATGTGTAACACTCTTTTTCCAATCCCTTTGGACCGCTTATCTTTCCCTCCAATTACAATAGGTAATGAATCTCTACACAAACCCGCATCACCTATTGGGAGCCATTTATTTTTAGTCCTAATCTCTATTATGTAAAACTCACCCTTTTCTACAAAGAAGCGATACATTTTTTCAACAATCTTACAGTCGTATGGAGATACGCCTTTACCTTCTGAAAAATACAGCACCTCAGGATCTTGATACCATGGGAGGGCAGTTTTTATATCTTCTGGAAGTTTAGCTGGACGTAATCGTAAATTCTTGTCTGTAAGATTCATATGTTCTTTCACTATTTTATGTACGCTCGGCGCATGTGTAATAACAATTGCAAATAATTATTCCTATTCTGAATATGAAGATAAAAATCACATATCGCAAAAATATTTAATTAATCATATGCCAGGCGGGTCTTCTCATCAGCTAATGTAGGTTCAATTAATTCCTGCCATATTGGAGATTTCCACGTATCCAATGCAGTATGTGTAATATAGTACTTTTGAGGAATTGGATGAGTGCCGATAATAACTTCCATATTATATTTCTCCTGGATAAAATCACGAAATTGAGTAATGCGTGGGCATGGTGGATAACCCACAATTAATCCGGTTGCTAAATGAATTACCTCAGCATTGTTTTTCTTCATTTCTGCAGGAGCATATTCAATATTGCCTCCAGGACAGCCATCGCATGTCGTGTATCCAACCAGTTGTACTTCTTTATCTTTGTATATGCTAAATGCACCATCCCTATTATATAATGACCTTAGGCATTTGCCTCCGGCGCACGTGTGATAACGATTGCAGATAATAATCCCGATTTTGACAGTATTACTCATTTTTTTCTCCCTTTATTTACAAAACTTATTCAAGATAACTACCTTATACTTATATATCCGTATGCATCCGCATTCATCTACTTGAAATATTCATCCATTCTATCAAATGCCTTGTTTATCATATCTTCTGAAACGCAGAATGATAATCTTAAATGTCCCTGACCAGTAGGACCAAAATCATTTCCCGGTGTTGTAGATACCTTTGCTTCTCTTAAAAGTTTTTCACAGAATGCCTTTGAGTCCTCACCCTGTTTTAATATTATCTTTGGAAACATTAGATACGAACCACCTGGTTTTTGATATTCAAAAATATGGCTGAGTTTATTCAACCGCTCGCACATTAAATTGCGTGCTCGTAAATACTTTTCTCTAAAATTTTTAACACAATCCTGCGGGCCTTTTAAAGCGCCCAGGGCTGCGTATTGAGAAATTACCGGCGTGCAGATTGCAAAAGGAATATGTGCCTTATTGATCTGAGGAATTACTTCTTCATGGGCATGGAGATAACCAATTCGCCATCCGGTCATAGCATATGTCTTTGTAAAGGTAAAGCAACTCACCACATTCTTTTGCATCTCAGGTATAGAACCAATACTAAAGTGTCTATGTCCATCATAAGTAAAATACTCATACGCCTCGTCAGTAATTACCATTAAATCATGTTCCAATGCAATCTCAGCTATTTGGCGAAGCTGCTCTTCACTAAAAACAGCACCGGTTGGGTTGCTTGGCGAGCAATACATAATCGCTTTTGTTTTCGCAGTCACAGCTTTTTTAATTGCCTCGATATCCAGAATAAATCCCTGTTCTTCAATAGTCGGAACAAAAACCGGTTTTCCTGAAGCAAGAACAACCTGATTAACATGAGTAGAATAGGTTGGCGAAGGAAGAATCACCTCATCACCGGGATCTATGCATGCCATTACTGCGGCTGCTAACCCTTCTATTGCGCCAACACTTACTATTACCTGCGAAATGTTGGTATCAATATTATTATCCCTTTTAAGTTTTTTGACAATCTCTTGTCTTAACTCTACTAATCCCAGACTGACAGAATAACCATCAACAACCCCTTTATTAATTGCCTCAATTGCTGCCTTACCAATATGCATAGGTGCACCTGAAGTAGGTTTTGCCCAGGACAGAAACGCGACATCTTCTATCTGTTGTGACAACCTGGTCATTTCATGAATTGCAGATTTTGGCATCTGCGATACCCTGTTTGACATTCTCTGAGCACGATTCATTATACTTCCTCCTTTTCAAAGTTTGTGAATTTATTCCCCCTCACCCCCTGAAACAAGTTCAGGGCAGGCTTTACCTTCTCCCGCCAGGGGAGAGGGATTTAATCTATATTTAAAATCTCTTATATGCATACCGTAGATTTCATTGAAGCCAAACTTCTTATAGAATGCGCCTTTGTCTTTGTCAGTTATCAAAACAATATCATAATATCCCTTAAAATAATCAATCGCACGTCTCATCAGATGCGAGCCAATGCCTTTGCCCTGATGTGTTTCTAAAACTTCAACCAAACTGATAAAGGCATGCATTGCTCCATCACTAATTGCTGTAAGAAAACCTACTAATTTACCATCTTCTCGTGCAGTGACAATTAAATCAGAACCATTTATAAGTTTTTCTTTGATTTCTATTGATGGCGGCGATTTCCAACCGTGAAAAAATTTGTCAAGCTCACCTGGTTCAATATTATCATTTATTTTGTATTCAACCATTACTATATTTCAAATTCCCCTTTTCCAACATAAACAGACTTTCCGCCAATCTTTATAATATATTTCTGATCTTTAATCTCGCCTTTCATAAGTATTTTTGATGGCCGACCCATTTCAATTCCCTGTTCGTTTTCGACTTCAAAAGATTGTCCAAAAACATTATGTTTTAATAAATATCCTGTTAAAGGTCCTGCTGCAGACCCGGTAGCCGCGTCCTCTATTATACCCAAATGTGGAGCAAAGAATCGGGTGTGGAGCTCAGCGCGTGGCTTCGTAGTTTCTCGTGTGAATAAATAAGGACCACAGGGTTTATTACCGAAGAATTTCTTCAACTCGTTCGCATTTCCTTCTGCACGTTGCACTGTAGAAAGGCTTTTAATCGGGATAATGAGCATTTTATTCCCTGTTGACACCTCTTCAACTGGCAAACCATCTGAAATATCTTCTGAAGATAGGTTAATTAAACTGGCAATCTCTTTTTTATCTGTATACTGATCAAAGAATTCTGGTTCATTCTGGGTCATCCAGATGACGTCGTTCTTCTTTTCAAGTGGAATAATACCAACTTTTGTCTTCAACTTCAGTATATCTTTTTTTTCATGCCATATATCTAATATATTCATAATTGAAAATGCAGTACCCAGTGTTGGATGACCAGCAAAAGGTAATTCTATATTTATTGAAAATATCCTTATATCAAAATCTGCTAATGGATCACTGCTATTAAAAATAAATGTTGTTTCTGAATAATTTATTTCATTCGCAAACTTTTGCATTTGTTCAGATGTCAACCCATTGGCATTTGGGAATACTGCCAATTGATTACCTGAATAAGGTCTATCTGTGAAAACATCAATAAAAATACATTCTTTTTTCACAACTCCTCCCAATTGAAGTTTTATTTCTTAACTAAAACCCTGCTTCTTTTTTTCTTCTTTTGGTGCGTAATGAGAAAATTGCATGGTATGGATACCATACCCCTGAGTAACTGACCTTAAATCTGTAGCATAGCCAAATGACTTTGCTAGAGCAAGACTGGCAGTTATTATCTTTTCTTTCTTATTTGTCTCTATTTTTAAAATATTGCCTTTCCGGGCATTTAAGTCATTTATAACATCACCCAAATATATTTCCGGTACAATGATTTCCAAGGACATTATTGGTTCCAACAAAATTGGATTGCCCTTCATAAATCCCTCTCTCAATGCCATCTGCGCTGCTATCTTAAATGATAATTCCGAAGAATCAGTTGGATGATACGAACCATCAAGTATTTTAACTTCAATATCAATAATTCGATAACCCCAAGATATACCCACCTCAGTTTGTTCTCTTATTCCTTTTTCAATCGCTGGTATAAACTGTCTTGGAATAGTACCTTCTCTTATTTTATTTTCGATCACTACACCTTTACCCCTTTCTGTCGGTGCAATAGTAAGGGTTACAATTCCATACTGCCCTTTACCACCGGTCTGCTTTATAAATCTACCTTGAACTTTCACCTGCTCCGTAATCGTCTCACGATATGAAACCTGGGGTTTACTTATATTACATTCAACACCAAACTCACGC
>JAGMEL010000126.1 GCA_023128195.1 Caldifarciminota bacterium
GTGGCAACATTTGCGATTTGCTCAGGAGCCTGGTCTTGTTTTATCTTTTCAATCATTACCTCGGACGCATAGATAAGACCATCTGTTCTCATCCCTGGTTTATAAGTCTTTGGAATTCTAAATCTATTGTTATCTACTTTAATAAATTCACCATGCCATTCCATAAATGAACCTCCTTTATAGAAATTATAATCTTTTTCGGAAATATGTCAATGACTTTTACACAAATTTAAACTAATGATAAAAGAATCACGAATTGACACGAATGAATGAGCAAGATCTAATTCTAATCGTTAGGATAGTTTTCAGATGGTGATTGGTGAATTAGTTGAGAGGTGGGTTTATCAAACATGCCCAATAAACGCCATTTCTCTATATTTTTACTTTTGCATTTTAACTTTTAACTTATTAATCCTTGACTTTCTTTAATTTATTGATTATCATAAGATGTGAGCAGCACATTACTACTCATTTTTCTTACATTCAGCACCTTGATAAAAGCCCAGGACCCGCTGGGTAATGATATTTCTGGTGATGTCCAGATTGGTTCAGTTGGACGTATCCTTAAGAAACCAATTGTTGTTAGGATCATTGATAGTTCTGGTAAACCACAATCAAATATCAAAGTAGAATTTTCTATTTTAGAAGAACCGAAAGAAAATATTATTTCAAATGAATTTGCCAAATTGAGTAAGGAACAAGTCAGAACTGATTATGATGGTTATGCAATGACCGCATTCACATTTGGAAAATCGAAAGGTAATTATTATATACTTATCGAGGCACAGGGAGAGAGTTTAATCTTTAAAGAGATTGCCTTACAGAAGAACTGGTTGCTTTTTCTTATATTTACTCTGTTTGGAGGACTCGGAATATTTATATTCGGATTAAATTATGGCAGCAAAGGGCTTATTCGTGCTGCTGGTGCAAAGATGCGCGATCTTCTGTTTAATTTGACTAAGAATCGGTTTATGGCAGTACTCGTTGGAATAATTGTTACAGTCATCTTCGGTTCAAGCACGGCAAGTTCTATTCTGCTTGTAAGGTTTGCATCAAGTGGGATTATTCTACTGGAACAGGCGCTTGGTGTGCTTATGGGTATTAATATAGGTACAACAATAACAGTTCAAATTCTTGCCTTTAAACTCCTGGATTATGCTATCTTAATTGTTGGCGTTGGATTTTTCTTAATGCATCTGTTTCCTAAACTCAGAAACATTGGCCAGGCAATATTCGGCTTAGGTCTTTTGTTTTTCTCATTAAGGTTAATGTCAATAGCTACTTCAAATCTTAGATATCTTCCTGATTTTAATGCTGCAATTGTTAGTCTTGCAAATTATCCGGTTTTGGGCATTATTATTGGTGCATTTCTTGCCTTTCTATTACGTTCAAGTGCCGCAACAATTGGTATTGTATTGATCCTCTCATTTGATTCGCTCATAGAATTTCCCCAGGCGATTCCTCTAATATTGGGCGCAAATCTTGGGACTACATTATCCGCTCTTATTTCGGCGAATACAATTGAAGGCCGCAGGGTCGCGTTTGCCCATTTGCTATTCAATTCGATTGTAATTGCCATATTGTTTCCCCTGATAAAATTTATCCCGGCAGTTATGAATTTTATTGGTGGCGATATTCCACGTCAGATTGCTAATTTTCATTCATTCTTCAATATATTCACTGTAGTTATATTCCTGCCCTTGATATGTCCTTTTGCCAAATTTTTGAAATCTATTGTAAAGGAGTCGAAAAACGAGCGTTTAAGGATGCATCGGCTTGATCCTGCATTCCTTTCTGCGCCGGCAATTGCCCTTGGCCAGGCAACCCGAGAAATTTTGTATATGGCAGACATTACGATTAAAATGCTGGAGGATTCTATAAAAGTTTTTCAGCAGAGAGATAATGACTTAAGAAAAGAGATTATTAAAACGGATGATGATGTAGATGCTTTTGAAGAGACAATTACTCCATATCTCATGAAAATCAGTGAAGGAGAAATGAATAGCAAATTATCCAGTTTACACAGTGCCTTGCTTAATGCCGTGAATGAAATTGAAAATATCGGAGATGTTATTTCCAAGAATCTCATGACCTATGCCAAGAAGCAGATAGATACTGGTTTTGTCTTTTCAAAAGAGGGTTTTGCCCAAATCCAAAAATATCACGAGTTTGTCCTTACTACTTTAAGAATCAGCATTGATGCACTTACAACAAGGGATAAAATGTTAGCAAAAGAGGCAGCAAAGCGAAAAGAGCTTGGTTATAAGATGGCAAAGCAATTTAATGAATTTCATCTCGATAGATTAAGAAGGGGATTGAAAGAGAGCCTTGAAACGAGTACAATACATGTGGATTTAATAAGTGATTTTGAGAGGATTAACTTTCACGCCGCTGTAATAGGTGAAGGATTGTTATGAGACCAAGGAGGTATTTTTTATTAGCCGTTATACTACTGGTTATTCTCGGAATCTTTCTGACTTTTGGTATAGTAAACAGCCGACGGATTATGATGGATTTTATAAAGGAGGAGGCGCGTTCATTTTTATCGATTGTTGCATCGACCCAGGAAAACTCCATCTTTGCCGAAGGTAAATATGAGGATGAAATAATTGAGAAGTTAATCAATATCTGTAATTATCTTGAGACTGTAGATTTAGATAAGAATGTTTTTGAAAAGATAAGACAGAGTTTTAATATTAATTCAATTGTACTCTTTGATACAAAAACAAAAAAAACTATTGTTACTTCAGGCCATTCATTAGAGATTTCAGATAATATATTTAAGAGAAAAGAGGTGGTATTTTTTGAATACTTCACTATTGGCCATAAAAAACATATGCGATTTCTTTATAGAATTAAGAATTGGGTCTATCAGATTGAAATATCTGCTGAGGAGATTCAACGATTCAGACAGGAATTTGGTATCAACAAGATTATAAATCAAATATCAATGAATCCTATGGTAAAATATCTTGTATTGCAGGATAAAAAAGGAATAATTTTTGCTACGCCCAATATTCATACCATCACGAGGATTGAAGATGATTCTACACTGATTAGCGTGAGTGAACAAAATATAGAAGCAAGTAGAATAGCAGAATTCGAAAATGAAAATATCCTTGAATTGATTCGTCCGTTTATTGTGGAGGGACAGAGTTTAGGTCTATTCAGAATAGGAATTAGTCTTGATAGTTATTATCGTCATAGAAGGGAGACAGAAAGACAACTAATACTTCTATTTGTGATTCTTTTCGGAGCAGGTTTTGTTTTCTTTTTCTTGTTCATGAAATATCAATCCTATGTTGGTCTAAAGGAACTTTTTAATAAAACCCTTGGTGCGCTCGAAGATGGCGTACTGACAGTAAATAGTAAAGGTATAATCACCGGAATAAATAAGACTTTTTCCAGTATGTCTTCTTTTGAGGAAAAAATGCTTGTGAGCCATGATTATTTTTCATTATTTAAGGATGATTCGTTTGATGTACATAAGGTTTTACAAGAAGGCGCGAAAATTGTTGATGAAAAATTTGTATTTGGCAAGAACATTCAATATTCTACATATCCATTGCTTGACGAGAAGAATAAAATAAGCGGAGCCATTTCTGTACTTCGTGATGTAACGAAGATAAGGGAATATGAAAAAGAGAGGGAAGAGGCAGAGAGGTTAAAGTTTTTGGGTAATCTTGTTGCCAATTTTGCCCATGAAATAAAGAATCCTTTAAACGGACTTTCCATTGCAACACAAAGGTTAATCAAGGAATTTCCTTCTGATAATAAGGAATACACTCGTCTAACAACGACCGTAAAAAAAGAGATTGAATCACTTAATAAAATACTGAATGATTTTTTAAGCCTTGCACGACCAAGAATTAAAGAAAAGAATGAATTTAATTTATCCGTTTTAATCCAGGATACATTAGATATAATACGAGAACAGGCAAAACATAAAAAAATAATATTAAAAGAAAATATAAAAAAAGGTATTAAATTAATTGGAAATTTAGAGGATTTCAAACGTGCAGTTTTGAATATTCTGCTTAATGCAATTGAGGCGTTGTCTTTAGTTTCCAAAAAGCAAAGAAACCTTGATATTGAGTTATTCCGGGAGAATAAAGAGATTATAATGGTAATATCAGACAATGGACCAGGTATGGATAAAGACGAAATAGATAAAATATTCACGCCATACTTCACGACAAAAAAAGGTGGTACAGGGCTCGGCCTTTATATTGCCCACAACATATTAAAAGAACATAAGGCGAAAATTACAATAGAAAGCGAAAAGGGTATAGGGACATCATTTAGAATTGTTTTTAAACAATAAGGAGAAATGCATGAATAAAAAGAAGAAAGAATTGATTGCCTATTGTGGTCTTTATTGTGGAGATTGCTTTGGGTACAAAGGCAAGATTGCTGATTTAGCAAGAGATATTAGAAAAGAATTAAGACAGGAGAAATTCGATATAATTGTTAAAGGGATTCCGTTTAAAGCGTTCAAAAACTATAAAGAATGTTATGAAGTTTTGGGAGCTCTTGTCAGGCTAAGATGTAAAAATACGTGTAGAGGTGGTGGTGGTAATCCATTTTGTAAAATAAGAAAATGCTGTCAGAAAAAAAATATTGATGGCTGCTGGGAATGTAAAGAATTTGAAACGTGTAAAAAACTCGATTTTTTGAAGGCAAATCATGGAAATGCCCATATAAAGAATTTAAGAAAACTTACGAAAAAGAGCATTCAAGACTTTCTTAAAGGAAAGAAATATTGGTATTCTGTTTGATTTTTGGAAAGTCAGAATATTTGATTGAGTGCCTGAAAAAGATAGGTGCTAAAGTTTACGTTGAGCAGATCCATCCATTAGTTGGTGTGATAACAGCAGATTTTCAAACAATATCTTATTCGTGAGTAGTTATTACAAAGATAAACTTTCTGCCAAACGGTTGAAGCAGTGTTATGACATCGCGCCTTTGCGGGTTCAACAGTATTTAGACGCAGAGGTGAATCATGTTTTACAGAAAATTCATCCAGGGGATAAGATACTTGAACTGGGATGTGGTTATGGTCGAATACTCGGTCGGCTTGCCCAAAAAGCAGGATTGGTTATTGGGATTGACATTTCTCTTTCTAATTTGCTTATGGTTCGTGAAATGTACGGAGATATTACAAACTGTCTTTTATTAAATATGAATGCGGTTCAGCTCGCATTTGGAGATAGGGTTTTTGACCGGGTCATTTGCATTCAAAACGGTATTTCAGCGTTTCACGTTAATCATAAGGACTTGATCCGTGAAAGTATTCGCGTTACTAAACCCGGTGGGACGGTTCTTTTCTCAAGCTATTCTGATAAATTTTGGGATGTTCGACTGGAATGGTTTTACTTGCAGGCAGATGCCGGACTCCTTGGAAAAATTGATAGTAAAAAAACCGGGAATGGCATTATTGTTTGCAAAGATGGTTTCAAAGGGACAGCAGTTCGACCCCATCAATTTTTGTCATTGACTGCAGAGTTTAATGTTGATACCAAGATAGTAGAGGTGGATGAATCGAGCCTTTTTTGCGAGATAACTTTCCATTGTCTGTGATTTACAAAATCCTAAAATCAAATGCGCAGGCATAGTTTACTCAAAAAGCCTCTTTTAGTTCTCTATGGCATTGCCGGAGCCGGGATGCTCGGGCATGGTCTTTTTAGGCCAATTCTTCCTATCTTTGCCCGTCGTGTAGGAGCAACTGGACTTGAAGTTGGGCTTCTCACCTCAGGTTTTATGCTTGCACGGGCAATAACTGCATACATTATTGGTAAAAACATAGACAAAAGTGGTAAAAGAAAG
This sequence comes from Caldifarciminota bacterium, assembly GCA_023128195.1. Lineage (GTDB taxonomy): Bacteria > Hydrothermota > Tepidihabitantia > SM23-42 > SM23-42 > SOIY01. Next base: position 5,827 of record JAGMEL010000126.1, read on the forward strand.
ATATATGTCAAGATAGGATTCTTTTGCGTTTTTATAATTGCCTTTACTTACTTTTTTGTAGACAGTTATTGCGGGCTCCTTTTTTTAAGATTTTGCCAGGGTGTATGCTCAGGGTTGATGTGGCCGGCTACACAGATAATGGTTGCTGAAGAGGCAGAAAAGGGTTATAAGACAAGGGCACTTTCATTATATCAGATATTCGGTAGGATTGGTGCTTTATTGAGTCGGGTTATTTTAAGTTTGGTTCTCTTAATTACCGCAAATATGGGATTGGAGGAGTTAAGTTCATTCAGAGTAGTTTTCCTTGTGGGGGGTGTAATTTTATTTATTGGTTTTATTGAAGTATTATTCGTACCCGAGTCCAAAAAATTTGAAACAAAAAAGAAAAAAGGCAAACCAAACTATTCAATATTTTTACTGGGTTTTGTCTTTGGCGCGCTGTTAGCATTGGCGCCGATTTCATTCATTTATTTAAATGAACACTACAATATTACGCTATTGGGTATTGCAATTTTACTCTTCTGCCTTGATATAATAACCATGCTTGCAATGTATGGTTCTTCTCACCTTACGGATCTTGTAGGAGTCAAAAAATCACTGTGGATTGTTATTATTCCCTGTTTGCTAACCGCATTGTGTCTTCCTTTCGTATCATTCTTTATAGTATTTGTTATTTTATACTTTATCATGAGAATGTCGATAAGTTCATTCATACCTATTTCCCGTGCCTATGCTACGGGTATTAATACAGAAGTTGGTTCAAGTATTGGGACATTGAATATGATGACTAATTTAGGTTCAGTTGTTGGTCCAATAGTTGGTGGCTACGTCTATGACAGTTTTTCCGGAGGATTCAAGATTGCCGGGTATTCAGGCATTGCCTTACTTTTGATTCCTGCAATAATTTTATTTTTCAAAAAAAGCAGATAGGTGATAGGTTGACTTCATTAGATTTTTGGATAAAATAACTAAAAAGGAGTAATATGATTGGCAAAAAAGAGGCAAAAAAATTTATTGATATTGCTTTAAAAAATACCAAGGCTGATCAAATTGAAGTAGTTATTTTTAATGGAAGTCAGTCATTAACAAGATTTGCGAATAACTATATTCATCAGAATGTTAATGAATCAGATAGCAGTGTTTCAGTAAGGGTTGTATTCGGGAAGAATATAGGTTCTGCTTCGACAAATTCGCTCGAACCAAAAAAAATAAAAGAAACAGTAAAATGGGCAGAGAAGATTGCTAAGTTTCAGCGCGAAAATAGCAACTTCGTTTCTTTTCCAAGAGTAAAGAGAAAAGAATATCGTGACATGAAGACCTTTGTTAAGAAAACGGCACAATTTTCCAATGTTGAAAGAGCAAATGCAGTTGCCGAAATTGTTGATATTGCAAAAAAATATTCACTTACTACCTTTGGTTCGGTTTCAAATGGTGTAGCCGAGATATGCATAAGTAATTCTTTAGGGACATTTGCATACGCAATATGCGACGACGTTTTTTGTAATATTGTTATGTCTGGAGAAAATTCAACAGGTTATGTACAATCGGGAATAAGGGATGTTGGTGACATGGATTTCAAAAGTCTTGCTGAGGCGGCAGTAGAGAAAGCCCTTATGTCTGCTAACCCTGTAAGAATTGCTCCTGGTCAGTACACAACAATTTTTGAACCACTTGCAGCAAGTGAGTTTTTAGAATTTCTTGGATACTATGCATTTAACGGGAAATTATTTGAAGAGGGCAGATCTTATTTGACTGGAAAGCTCGGTTCGAAGATTGTTGATGAGCGGATAACGATTGTTGATGACCCTTATAAAAAAACAGGGTTTGGCTTCCCCTTTGATTTTGAGGGTTTTCCAAAGAAGAGGCTTGTTCTTGTGGATAAAGGAATTGCCAAAAATCTTGTTTATGATTCCTTGACTGCAACAAAGGCTAAGAAAAAATCTACTGGTCACGCCTTATTAGCGCCAAATCCATTTGGTCCAGTTCCATTACACTTGACAATGATGGGCGGCAGTAAAAATATCAAAAGGATGATTAGTGAAACTGATAAAGGAATCCTGGTTACAAGATTTCATTATACTAATATTATAGATCCCCGTAAATTGACATTTACCGGTATGACAAGGGATGGAACATTTCTCATTGAAAACGGTAGGATAACAAAGGGAATAAAGAATTTGAGATTTACAGAGAATATTATTGAATGTTTTAATCGGCTTGATGGTATTTCCAAAAAGAGTATTCTGGTAGCATCAGAACCTGGCTACGGAAGAAGATTTGGTTCAGGGACAATACTTCCTTCGATTAAGATAAGAGATTTTGCGTTTACAAGCGCAACAGACTTTTAGGGACGCAAATTTACCCCGTGAAATAATGTTAATCCTGAGGCGATACCACATAGGTTCTGTTCGTTGCCAGCTTGTTAGCTCCGCTACAGCCAGATATGTCTTATTTCACAGGGTGAACACGAATTTACATCCCGTACGCTGTCGCTACCATAATGTAATAAAAAAATTACATGTGGCAGGCGGGGCAGGCGAATAAATATACTACACTAATGACTTTAATGAACCACGAGAGGAAGTTGTATTGATTGATTATTTGAAGTTACTGAGACCTCAGCAATGGACCAAAAATGTATTCATCTTTGCCGGTCTAATATTCAGCCGACAGTTTTATTATACCGAAAGTATTATAACAAGTATCTTCGCATTTTTCATATTTTCTATTCTAAGCAGTGGTATCTATATACTGAATGACATTTTTGATTATGAAGAGGACAAACTTCATCCTGTAAAATCGAAAAGGCCAATTGCTGCGGGAAAGATAAAAAGGAAAACTGCTTGGATAATATTGGTTCTTTTGATAATTATTTCACTTCTTCTTGCTCGCCTTATAAATAATTCATTTTTTTATATTTGTTTAATCTATTCGGGTATGATGATTTTATACTCGTTGAGAGTTAAACATATTATTATTCTTGACATTTTGTTTGTAGCCATAGGTTATGTTTTAAGGGCAATTGCCGGAGCCGTAGCAATTCGTGTGGAAATATCTTCCTGGCTTCTCTTGTGTACTTTACTTTTAGCACTCTTTTTAGTTGTATCAAAACGGAGAACAGAGATTATTATACTCGGAAAGGATGCTATCAAACATCGCAAAATTCTTTCCCATTACTCAGTCGACCTACTAAATCAAATGATTGCAATCGTTACTTCTGCTTGTATTGTATCCTATTGTCTTTACACGCTGGCACCAGAGACAGTATCAAAATTTCATACCAAAAATTTGATTTTTACTGTGCCGTTCGTTATCTATGGAATTTTTCGCTACCTTTATCTTACTTATAGAAAATTAGAAGCTGATATACCTGAAAAGATATTACTTACTGATCTGCCTCTACAGATTTGTCTTATATTTTGGATGATAGCCTGTATTTTTATATTAACGAGAGTTTAGGATTAGTTAAAAACAACCACTTTTTTTATTACTAATATCTGTTCGTCAGTTTCTCCAACTAACCAGTAGATACCGTTTGATATTTTTCTATTTAGCTTATCAGTACATTGCCAGACAATTTCATTTGTTGGGGTATCATAAATTTTTAATAATCTGCCAATGGTATCATAGATTTTCAAAGAAGTAAAGTATAATGGGTTTGTTAATTGTATGGTAACCGTACCTCTGACAGGATTAGGATTTATTAAAATTGCCGTATCATTGTTTTCCATTATGAATGTACCTCCCATCCTTTTTAGTTGTACATTCAATTCAGTCAATGTATCTTGTTCTGCTTCAACATTCTGATAAAATTTTGATTCATACCCATTCTTATGTATTTCTATATTATAAACCCCTGCTTTAAGAATTCTTAAAAAGCGGCCGAAATCCGAATCACTCTGTCTTGGTGGTAAATTAGGGTCATAATGTTCATTGATAATCACTTCCGCACTTAATGGCTCACCAGTTAGAGAATCATATATACATCCGGTTATCCCACCTGTACCTGCCCTTTCTAAAAGGTAGTAGGCACCAACAAGATTGCGTTGACAAATATCATTAACCATCCAACCCGGTTGGATACAGTCAGTGCTAACCTCTATACAATAAGTAAATGTTCCACAAACACCATATAGCCAATTTCTTGCCCTTCCATCAAGTCCCCAACCAACTAATAATAAATAATGACCATTACCCTGGTCATTGATTATACGCCTTGCTATGGAATCACCGACTTCCCTTATAAAAGGATAATCTGGCGAATAGCCTCCATCCCCCCTCCAGGGGTAATAGACAACCTCTCCAAGGCCAGTCCTTGCTGAATGATAAGTATTGCAGAATACAAAATTATGTGTCCTACACAAATCGCGTATTACTACATTTTCATTCTCCGAGAATGGTGCTGGACCACGATAATATTCTGAAGGAGGGTCAGAACTTCCGCCTGCAGACCAGTGGAAGTCATAATTTCTATTGGGGTCAACACCATCATAATCTAAATCAAAAATTCCATTATTATTATTATCTCTTTTATTTTTTCGCCAGGTGGTGTCAATTCCTTCCATAACAACACTATGCCCTTCTGGATTTAATAAAGGGACAAACCATATTTCTCGATTATCAACCCAGTGAGTGATTGTTGAGTCAACATTGTAGTTACTAACTAAATCATGGATCATATACATACATATCTCGACACCAAGAATTTCTTCAGCATGGTGGAGAGCAATATATAAAACTTCAGGTTCGTCTTCGTTTACATCAACATTATCAGAAATCTTCATTGCAAAGATTGGTAAGGAATCACAGGTAGAATACCCTATTGTATCAAGAGATGCGATGCTGGAATAATGATTTGCAATAGAATCAAGTTCATATGCAACTTCATCCAGGGTATGATATCTTTCATCTATAGTGAAAATGAATAGCAATAAAATCATTTCAGAAGCACCACCTTATTTATTTGTTTATAATCGTCTATATCCAGACTTATGAAATATATTCCACTTGCAACCTGGCGGCCGTTGTCATCAGTAGCATCCCAGGAAACAGTAGAAGCAGGAAGCAAGAGGCAAGAAGCCAGATTAAAAGACCTGATTAATCTTCCACTTACATCGTAGATTTTCAAAGAAATATCTTGCTTCGTGTATCTTGCATCTTGCATCTTGCATCTGATATCTGTTATTTTTCTGAATGGATTCGGATAGATCTGTAAGCCAAAACTTTGGTCATAACCTAATAATTCCTGTTCTTCAATACCAGGCAACCCGTATATATAAATTGTAAAATAGTCGGTTTTATTATAAGTCCCGCCATTACACTCTAATTGGAGTGAAAAACCAATAGTACTGTCTGCAGGATTATCACTAATATGTACAGTATAGGCATCATTAATATTATTTGCAGTAGCACCTGCAGCAATATCCCCAAATGATGAAATGCTGTCTATTACCTCAGCATCATTGTCATTACATTTTAATATCCCGGTAACATTATAGGCACTCGTGTCGCCATTATTTTTTATGCTAATGTAAATATCAATAGTCTCATCCGGTTCTACAATGCCATTATTATTCCCTCCTGCTGAGTCATTTATTGTATAGTCTATTATATAGAGCCAGGGTGTATTATATGTTCCAGCCGGTGGCTTTGTTGTAATGAGTAGTGCTCGATTAGAAACTAATGGTGCGGCATTTGCATCATAAGTATTGTTGCAGAGATATTGCAGACCTCGCTGTTCAGTGTCATCTTCTATACCCACAGTATTGCTTGTGGCATTGGCAACATGTGAATAAAGATATAGGATTTCACCATCGCCCGTAAGTGTTGGATAATATTGCGGGTCTAAAAGGATGACCTGAAATGTTTCATAATGACCCGGCCCACCGTAGTGATCTACTCCGTAAAATTCAAAAATCCAGCGGTGTTCTATGTCGTCATAGTACTGGTATATATCACCAGCTTCAGCTGGATCAAGGTCGTCCCAGAATGGTGCTAACATCCGTTTTGGTCCACCTAAATAGGGTATTGATCCATTATCGCCAAATCGATAAGTAGAATATCCCATTTCTAAGAA
>JAGMEL010000127.1 GCA_023128195.1 Caldifarciminota bacterium
TGAAGGGTAGGGAATAAGTGACAGTATCAGCATCCTCATTTGTGATTTCACTGATTATTGTGCCTGGACCCGGAGGGGCTATTTCAAACCAGTCAAATATAGGTGCATTGCCTGATAAGGTATCTGTATCATCATATATGTAATACCCATACTGATCAGGACCAGTCGTTCCACTAAAACTACTGACAATAATAGAGAAATCACTATTCCAGGTATTGGTAGAAGCATCAGTCATTAATAAGTTGAAATCGATATTATGTCCACCTGGACAGAATGGAGAGATGGCAAAGACAAAAGGACTGACACTCAAAGCAGAATCTTGAGGGTCAATATTACCAATATATGAGACACTGTCGATGATGGAAACCATGGGATCATTTGTGCTCAGTGTTGCAAGAACATTATACGCTGTTGCAATGCCAATATTTTTAATTATAGTTTGCAGTAAAATTGTCTCCCCACTTTCTGGTATACCGTTATTATTAGCAAGTGAATCATTAATAATGTGGCCACAATAAGTGAGGTATATATCTGTTGCAATTATAGGTATTGTTGTTTCGTATGGTAAAATATTGTTACCAGTGACTGTAAGATCCATCTCGCCAGGTATAAGACTGTCAAAATAGAATGTGATGTTACCATTAGCAGCAGTATATCCATGTTGATAAACAATGGTATCCAGCATAATGCATACCAAAGCCGATTCTAATGGTGTACTATTGAGTTCAACAAGTACGTTTAATGATTCGTCGTCAGCACTTAGCGAAGAGACGTGCAATACATCAACAGGTTTTGGTGTTGCTGTCCAGATATTCATTTCCGGGTCACCAAGGGTTGTAAAGCCACGGTATTCGCCTGCACTATTGTAGAGATTATACATATTCATTCTACCACCCTCACATGCTTCGCCAAAGGTTCTCTTGCCTTCAACAAATATCGCATTAAAAAATCCTTTACAAACCGCACTTCTAATGTGAGCAACATGTACATCGACAACTGTTGTAGCAAAATACCCTGCGCCACCTCGTGGTAATGTAGGTGTGCCGGTTAACAACCACTTTTCAGCAGTTGCTGGAGTAGAACCAGTTCCGATTGTTCTGCAGGTAATAGATAGCACAATAGGTAGTTTTGCACCATTTGCTGTTGCATCAGGGTTAACATTAAAAGGATCCCACCAATAACCTACTCCCTGGCCGCGGTACAGAACAAATGCCCTGCCGTTGTTGACACATTGGATTACATCATTGGCATTATCACCAAATTCAGAAGCCAGGGTATCAATTGTGTTATATCCGTTTTGTAACATAAGGTTTTTGGCATGGTGAATATCGCTCCAATAAATTGTGTCATCAGGCTGATAGTCGTTTCTCAATATCAGACAGGCATTGATAAACCATAATGTATCATCCATATAAGGGATTCTTTCGTATAATAAAATCTTATTTACAACGGTTTGTGCCTCGGTCTGGCTATGAACAGTCAACCTTCCCGAGAGTATTTCATTGTAAATATCTCCATCCATATTAGTATAATAGTTATCTGAATATGTATAACTTACTTGAGGAAAGGGGAGATAATTTGGTGCTCCAACCAGTAATAAAAACTCTGGTGGTATTTGCCAGTTATTATAGGCATCTTGAATATAGGTCTTAATCTCCAATGCTGAAGAACCAATCTCGGAGAGCTTTACAACCTTTGTTCTCAGACCCTTTTTATGTTTCCACTGGGCAAGTGGTTGGATTGCATCATAAAAATTGTCATATGTGATAATCAAATATCTTGCACCTATTTCCTGGGCAAAACAGACTGCACAGAAAATCAATAAAACTGTTAAAACTTTTTTCATAAATTCTCCTGGCTAATTATATCTGATATGAGACTTAGGTCAAGGAACATATGAGATGCATGCAGATATTTTGTTTACTTTAAAAATATTATCTTTTCGGTTTTTCGATAATTTTCTTGGCCTAAGCGATCCACAACAAGACGTACAAAATAAATGCCTTCAGATACCCTGCGTCCGTAATCATCTGAGCCATCCCAGGATAAAAGCGTAGAGTGTTGAGCGTCGAGCGCAAGGCGAGAAAAATCTTTTACTAGCCTGCCACTCACATCATAGATTTTTAGTGCTATTTGGGATTTGGTTCTTGGAATTTGGAGCTTGAGAGTTATCAGCTTTCGGAACGGATTTGGGGAGATGGAAAATGTAATTTTTTGATCGTTTATTATTTGATTGTATTCTTTTATTCCAGTAGGTGGAATGCCAAAGTATTTCATTATCGAATCAATAAGAATAAGTTTGGTTGATGGTGGTAAACTGTCTTCAAGCCCGCCAAATTCAAAGGATATACCCACTGTTTTGTTATTTGCTGCAACTCCGCAGCTAAGATTAGTAAGACTGTTTTTAAAAATTAAAACGCCATTACCCACTGGGTCGATACGGTCAATAGAACTGTTTTCTCCTGAATAATTGAAACTCATTGATTGCGTAAATGTGCCATCTATCCCTGATACATTAGAGAGTGGACCAACACTGGTTGTTATCGGCTCAATATGGAAAAGAGGATGGAAAAAGTAACCATGATAATTGTGTGGATCAGTATACCAGACATCACCGCCTTCCAAATAGACCTTACCACCCAATAATTCAAGATATTGTTCAATTTCCTGACCAGCCTGGCTTGTATCTCTTATTATGTAATTATGTGGCAAAATACCAAGACAAATAAACAATGATTTATATAGGGAGAGGAGATCATATGGGGGTTCAGTTATAGTATAGTCACCATAAAAATTGAGCGAATCCAGCTTTTCTTTTATAATTGGACCGCTTGAATGGTTTAAATCCGGGTCCCAGATAAGGTAGTCCTTTTGCCCAATATAGATTGTAAAATTAAAGGTGTCTATATAAACTCCTGAAACAAGTTCAATTTTAAGATCTAATGGATAACAGAGTGGTGTTTGTGGGGCAGCATATATAATAAACGGATCAGATTGATTAGAGCCATTACCTCCAGAAACGATTGTACCAAATGAAGAGATTGAATCTATTGCTAAAAAGAATGAATCATCACTGAAAATTTTTCCAATTACATTTTCAGCATTATATGAGCCGATATTTTCTAATTTGATAATTAACTCGTTAGTATCGCCAGCCAGTGTATATTTTAAATATCCAGGGAAATAATAGTCTTCAAATAGAATAATCGGAGCATGCACTGTGAAATCAAAATCAGATGTCCAGGTGGAGTCGTTTGCATCGCTTATTACAAGCTGTAATGCAATTTGATGGGTATCAGGGCAATCAGATTCAATTATTACATTGTATCCATTATCAGAGGTATAGGCTGAATCGAGTGGTGCAATATCGCCAAAATACTTTATTGTATCATTCAAGGTAAAGAATGAATCAGGTTCTGCTTTTTGAATTTTCGCAGATACATTGTATGCGGTTGAATCGCCCCAGTTCTTGAGCCAGACCGGGATTTCAATATCCTCACCAGGATTTGCAATAAGATCACCATTACCACCCGGCGTGTCTGAAATGGAAAAAGAATAGAGCAGTACATACGGTCCTCCAAAAAAGTTGACCATTATCAATCCGCAATATGGTTTTAGATTTCTACCTGTTATTGTGACAAACACAGAATCTCCAGGCACATGAAAATCATCTATAAATTCAATATCCCCGGAATTATTGGTTCTGCCATAATGATAAATCATTGAATCTTGTTTTGCCATAACACAAACAAGTGCACTTTCTACAGGTGCTGAATTGTGTTGTACATTGACATAAACCGTGCACAATTCTATGTTGAGCATAGAATTATGTGTAACGTCAAGGTGCCTTGGTGTTGTAGTCCAGACAGTCATTTCCGGGTCGCCAAGGCAGTTCCAGGAATCATATTCAAGTGTGTTGCCAAATAACTCATAATATTTCAGTCTGCCTGATTCTGCAGTTTTGCCAAGGGTGCTTGAACTATCACAGAATATGCTTTCCAGGGTACCTATTGTCAAAGCACTCCGCATCTCTGCTGCTTCAAATAGGCCGGTAGTTGTGCCTAAAAAGCCAACAGTTCCTTTCGGCTGTTCAGGTGTACCGGCATTTTGCCATTCGTATCCAATACCTTCAATTGTTGCGCAAGTTGCAGAGATTACAATAGGCAGCTTGTAGCCGTTATTCATCTGATCTGGATATATTCCATCGAATGGCCACAACCAGTCATTAAAACCAATTCCCCGGTATAGAATATACGAACGCCCATCATTAATTGCATTGATTACATCTGAACTATTATGGCCAAAACTATAGGCAAAAGAATCAATATGTACAAAACCGGCATTAATCATTAGTGCATGCATGTAGCGTGCATCAGCCCAATATACTGAATCAGAAGGTGGTTGTCCTTGCTCATATTCATTGACAATAGTTACGCCTTTTCCAAACCATAAAGGGTCATCATAATATGGATTTTTTTCGTAACCGAGTACCTTAGCAACTACGGTCTTTGCTTCAAGTGTATCATAGACCCAGAAGCGCCCAGGAATAATTTCGTTATGGAAATCACCAGTGACATTAGTGTAGTAATTATCACTGTAGCAAATCGTGCTATGCTGAGTCATACGAGGAAATGGTAGTTGATATTTATTACCTACAAGAAGTAGATATTCAGGTTTAATTTGCCAGTTATTATAGGCATTGGTGACATAGCTCTTTATTTCTGTTGAATCACTGCCAATTTCTGATAATCTTACGATTTTTGCCTTAATTCCCTTTTGTGTTTTCCACTCAGCGAAAGGTATTAAAGCATCATAGTAATTATCATGGGTGATAATTAAATATCTTGCTCCAATTTCCTGGGCAAATGACAGAGCTGATAAAATAAATAATAAAATAAATTTTATCCCGTTAGTAAAATCTAATGGTTTTATCATAAAGCTTCACCTATGTTACTCATAATATCAGTCTTATTATTTCATCAAAATTATCTTTTCTGTTTTTGTCTGCTCAGGAGTTTCTAATTTCACAAAATAGATTCCTTGGGTGACTCTGTAACCGGAATCATCAGTGCCATCCCATGAAATAGTAGAAGCAAGAGACAAGAAATCAGAAGCCAGATTAAAAGACCTGACCAATCTTCCACTCACATCATAGATTTTTAACTCTATGCTCTTTGCGCTATGCCCTATGCCAAATCTAATATTTGTAATTTCCCTTGCCGGATTTGGGTAGACACTTAGATTTGTAGTTTCTACTTCGGTGTTTTGCTGTTCTTCTATTCCTGTTTGAATCCAGCTCTGACCACCATCTGTTGTGTACAGGATAATACCCTGGCCACAGGCAATGCCGTGAAGATTATCTGAGAAATCAACATCAAAGAGAGTGTTTGTAGCAATACTGGTTTGAAAAGCCCATGAATTACCACTGTTAGTTGTGTGAATTATAGTGCCGAACCTGCCGACTGCCCATCCTTCATTTCCCACAAAGTCAATAGCTCTGAGATAATAAGAATTACCAGGAGTACTGATTGGATTCCAGGTGAAACCGCCATCTGTGGTTTTTATAATTATTGGTGAATAGTCGTTTTCATCCCCACCTACAACAATTCCATCGAGCTGATTAAAAAAATGGACATCAAAAAAGTCCTCATATGCAGAAGATCGATATAGTGAATCCCAGTTTAGACCGCCATCAGTCGAGCGGAAAATCCAACCCTGTCCATTAAGCATTGAGTCAGGGTATCCAGCAACCATCCATCCATCCCATTGATTCACGAATGAGACACCATAGAATTCCATATTATATGGAGGGATACCAAAATAATCCCAGTAATAGCCTCCGTTAGTTGTTAGTGCAACTGTACCATCACCGCAGGCAGCCCAACCATAGTCCTGATCAATAAACTCGATTCTTGTCGCATATTTTGACAAACCTATAATCTGCATATACCAGTCAAGACCACCATTTTCAGTATGAAGAATTTGGCCAAGAATTCCGCATGTCCAGGCGCGATATTGATCAATGCAGGTCACATCAAAAAATCTATAAACAGTGTCAGGAAGGTTCTGTTGCGGCTGCCAGGTTGTTCCACCATCAGTTGTGTGACGTATTAAAATTGTGTCAAGGCACACAACCCAGCCATGTAAATTGTCTGGTGCAAGTGTACAGCCATGGTAGTTATATGCAAATAAACCAGATATTATTATTAAAAATAATAGTATATATTTCACAATACCTCCTTTTATTTTAGTAAAATAATTTTTTTGATTTCCTCGGAATCAGTACCTTCTGCTTTCAGGAAGTATACACCCTGAGGAACTTCTTTACCGGAATCATCAGTTCCATTCCAACACACAGAAACCACAGATTTATTTGGATTACACAGATTAATAATAGGGAAGGACCTAACCAATCTTCCGCTCACATCATAGATTTTCAACCCTATGCCCTGTGCACTTTGCTCTGTGCAATAAATTATATTGGCTTTGTTCCGGAAGGGATTCGGGTAAACCTCTAATATCGAATTAGTTGTAGAGGTTTGGTTGTGTTCTTCAATACCTGGAAATGTATCAGGAGGGTCAGTAGTGAATTTTATTGCTCTGTTGTTTGCCAATGGTGCTGCTGCGTCAGGGTATGTGTTGTTATAGGTGTATTCCAGACCAATTGTGTGTTCTCTATTTTCTATGCCTACAGTAGCATAATTATGCCATATGTCATCATTAGTAATTTTTTTGTATTGAAATAATATTTCTCCATCACCAGTTTCAGTTGGATAATACTGAGGATCATACAAAATGACTTCAAAGGTCTGGAGTTCTGCTGGTGTTGGATTTGTCGGGTCGTGGATATGCTGAACCCTCGAATATTCAATAATAAATATGTGATTAGATGCATTATACCAATAGCAGACATGGCCACTTGAATCTGTAGCTGTGGGGTCAAGATCATCCCAGAATGGTGCAATGAGCAGGGGAGGGCCACCAGCAGCAGGTATGTGCCAGTTGTACATATCAGCAATCCAGGTTGAGTCCATTGCAATATATCCATTTGAGCAAATCGAAACTCTGTCATACCAATCACCATAAAATTTGAAATTGAAAGGTAAACTTATTGTTTTTGTCTCATCATTTCCAAGACTTAGACTGTCACCAGAACCACCCAGTTCCGGGTCGATTTCAATCCAATTATAAGTGGGTCTTTCTGAGTAACCCACATCAGTATCATCATAGGCAAAATATCCATAAAGATCACGGCCAAGTGGTTTTGTTTGGTCAACAACTCCAATAACTATTGCAAATTCAACTGTATCTTTAAAATTATCATCTCCTGACAGCATTACGATAAATCCAACTGCATGCCCGGGCGAGATTGATGATGATGCATTCACTGCGAAATGGTTGGTGCTGTTTGTTGATGAATCACCGACCGGGATATTCCCAAAAGACCCGATTGAATCAATCATACTTACCCCAGGATTTAATGACCTGAGAATACCGGATATGTTATTTCCAATAAGTCCACCAGTGTTTTCAATAGATACTATCATATCGCTTGTTTCTCCGGGTTCAAGAGCGCCGTTACCATCAAGTATTTGGCTCCATTGATAAACAAATTCCGGTGCCTTTACATCAATCCATATATTCGAATTCCAATTACCTTGATTTGAAGTTATATCAAGGTTAAATTTTATTATGTGCTTATTTTTTGCATTGGTCGATACATCAAAGTCATAAGCTGAGCCAGTTGCTGTTCCACCTGGAGCGATATTACCATAGGTTTGCATTGAATCAGTGATTGTAATGAGTGGATCAGTAGTCGTGAGTTTTGCTGACACATTAGTCGCGGTCGTTGATGTGCCGTAATTCTTCAATGTAACTTGCATTTCTATTGTCTCACCAGGATTGACCTCACCATTATTATTTCCAGTTGGGTCATTGATTGTGTGGTCATAATAACTAATATGAACGGTCGAATTATTGACAAGACAATCTCCGCAATAAGGTTTAACATTATGTTTGGTTACGGTTACAAAGAGTGTATCTTGCGATGATGTGGAAAAATTGAATGTGGTTTGTCCTGATGCATTCGAAAATTCGACCTCTTTTACCTCCCCATTTTTATAAAGACTGACCATTGCATTTTCAACTGGTTGTGATAATGAATTTTCCACCTGGACTGAGAAGAAGTTTGTACCAACAGGGATTGAAGTAGAATGGCTTACAATAAATGTATCAGGAATATCTGTCCACACATCGAGCGAGGGATCTCCCAATAAATTATACGTATGAAAATATTTTGAACTACCCCACATCCAGGATGTATCACCTGGGAAATTCATAAAGACTTCCATTTTGCCCCGATATAATGCCGGTCCTAAATTGTAAATATTATCTTCTAAGATTCCCCAGTATATGCCATAGTCCAGACAGTTATTCCACCGGCTTGAAGTTGTTGCTGCAGAAGCACCGATAAAAGCAACGCCGCCTTTAGGAGTATCAGGAGTACCATATCTGAGCCATGCCTCACCAAAACAGGTCGGGAATGTGTGAAAATCACCAGTATAGCACGTAATGCTTGTAACAACGGGCAGCTTCCATTCATTGGTCAAATTCATTATACTATCATTGTTGAAACTTGGATAGTCCCATCTGTTATAGTGAGCAATCCCGCCGCGATAATTAATAAATAATACTCCATCATTTATTGAATTTCCTATGGGCCCTGACATTGGAGGATAAAAGACCGTATCCACAGTATTAAAGCCATATTCCATCAATTTTTCCTTTACCCATCTTTTAGTGGGTATTGGCGTGGTCATTGTATCTATGGGATAATTTGCTGCAACCATTAATGCGCGTGTAAACCATGTTGGATCATCCATATATGGAGATTGTTCATAACCTAAAATCTTTGCTATTATTGTATTCAATTCACCAGTAGTATTTGCAGACAAGCGTCCGATCAATAATTCAGCAAAAAAATCGTTACCATCAATTAAGGTGTATGGGTAGTCTGTAGCTCTGACCGGAGCCGCATATGAACAAGGGGGGAGCTGAGGGGAATCCCCGATCAGGAGCACATATTCTGGTGGAGGAGACCAGGTATTGTATGCGTTCGAAATGTAATCTTTAATTTCAGCTGGCAAACTGCCTGTTTCAGATAGGGTTTTTACCGACACATGCCAGCCTTTTTTCTCTTTCCACTGAGCCAGGGGCAGAACCTCATCCTCAAAAGAATTAGGTGTAATGATTAAATAGCCCAAAGGTTTTAAATCTCCATTTTTTTCGAAATTCAAAATAAGATTTTTAAATACCTTTGTCAGAGAAGGCGACAAATGAAGTTTTCTTACTGGTGGGGAATAATTTAATGTGATTTCAATAGATTTATAATATTCTTTAACATTTTTGTTTAAATAAGAAGGGTAAACGATAATTGGATAAACATCACAGTTTTTTATATTTAATGGATTTCCAATATGCACAGGATTTGTGTTAATATCTTTTATGTTATTTGAGCCTACAAAAGAATCTACTTCAGATATTTTATATGCATATTTTGGGGGATTTTGTGCTAATACAAATCGTGTAATAGGTAGTTGCTCAATTTGATTTATTTCTGAAAATTGAACCTGAATTTTTGTCGTATAAGGGCTTGATTCTAAGATTCTTACACTGTTTTCATTATACATTGTGTTAAGCATAAAAAACAATAGTATCACTTTTCTTCCTCCTCGGTTATAATCACAAGACCCATGTCGCGGTCAGCAACATATATCAAATCATCTTTTACATAGACATCATTTGCGTAGGACATCTCGAGGCTTCCGTAATAGACAGGCTCTTCAGGGTTGCTAATGTCAATCACCTGGAGACCTCCGTCTCCATCAGCAATATATGCGTAATTACCAGAAATAAAGACATTATTTGCATAATCAGGGGTGTCGTATATACTCACAATTTCAGGGTTTTCAGATTCAGAAACATTAATGATTACAAGTCCTGCTCGACCATCAGTAATATAGGCATAATTCTCTTTCACAAAGATATTCCTTGCATTTGATGGTGTATCAACCCAACCAACTATTGCTTCAGAATCTGGTTTGGCAAGATTTAAGATATGCAGACCCATCTGTTCACAGGCGAGGTAGACCATTGAATCAACAACATATATTCCTCTGATATCACCCGGTGTTGAAAATCTTCGAACAAAACTAGGGTATTGAGGATTACTGACATTTTCAACTACAAACCAGTACCCGCCTGCTACATAAACGTACATCGTATCATTTGGTGGCGCCACGACATTGTATCCGTAATACCAATTATCTTCTCCGATAAATGCTGGTTCTGATGGTTGCGCAACATTAATAATCTTAATACCACCCTGCGAGTGCGAGACCGCAAGGTATGCAAAGGTATCTCTAACAGCAATACCAACAATACTCTTTTCGCTCATATATTC
The DNA here is from genome assembly GCA_023128195.1 of Caldifarciminota bacterium. Taxonomy (GTDB): domain Bacteria; phylum Hydrothermota; class Tepidihabitantia; order SM23-42; family SM23-42; genus SOIY01. The sequence continues at coordinate 10,463 of JAGMEL010000127.1, forward strand.
ACCGACGACAAATATTGAATCAGGATTGTTTATATCTACTATCTGCAATCCACCTTGCCCATCTGCAACATAGGCTAAATCACCCATGAGATCAATATCCATGGCATAACCGGGTAATGGGCATACGCTTACAATTTCAAATGTATGGATTTCATCATCTGGTGGTTCAGGCCGACCACAAAAGGTTATTAAAAATAGAAATAGAAAAAAATAAACAAATTTTTTCATTCAGCCTCCTAATAATAAAAATGCAATCCAGCACCGAGTCGATATTTATTATAGTCTTTAATAGTATCAATGCCGGGTAAAACTTCTGAAGTGGCATTCCGCAATTGCCTTAAATAGGATATTTCTAAAAACATCCTTGTAAAGATTCGGAAACTTGTGCTTGCTGTTATTTTATGAATATGGTCTTGCCGTCCAAAATGCATGGCATCTTCAGCAAAAGTTGTGGTGTAGTTCCTGAAATTGTAATTATAATGAAGATTAAGTCTTGTTGGTAATAAGAATTTAAATTGGAATGTAAGATTTCCTTTAACCGAGTGCTGATAATACGAACCATCAGGAACCGATTCATCTGGGGTTGTGAGAATAGCTGAAGAGTCAGTCTGAAAACTTCTATACACATAGCCAAACAAAAGGACAATTCTTTTATTCAGCTTTATCTCAGAATCTATACTGAGAATATGACCGTTTGCATCGTAAATATCGAATTCTGGAATATAATCTTCCCGCCTTCGCTTATATTGAAGATAAAATAAAACAGTCGGTTTTGGATTAAATGACAATTTACCGGATACTGTTTGATATTTTGCTTCACATCCGATATAATCAGTACTCGATCCTTGAGGATTTCTATAGTAACGAATCAAATAGTTGGGAATAATTTGATAGGATACTTTTGCGGCTATTTTCCCGAATGACTGTCTCAGTCCGATATTTATTCTCTGATAGTCTTTTTGATTATTTATTAGATAATGATTAATCTTAATACCGATATTGAATGTTGTTGTCCTTTTACCAAAAAAT
>JAGMEL010000128.1 GCA_023128195.1 Caldifarciminota bacterium
AGAATTTAAGATTGTGCCAACCTTTAGGTATGTTCATGTAAAAAGTCCGTGCATTTGATGGTACAATCTTCTTTCTATCTTTGTATTTTATAGTCTGAGATTTGTAACATTTCAGCGAGAATTTTTTTACATTTCCATTATCATCTACAAGAATCGTGTAGTTCTGGTCACCCATTATTTTCTCATCATAATTCAGTCTTGAAATGACCTTCAGTCTTGCGGGTCCACTGATCCCGAGTGTCAATCGTTCATTCTTTTTCAATTCGTAATACTTTACAATCTTTTCTTCTTCAATTGATTCAATTATGGTATTATAATCAGTGGCTGGTGTATCTGCCCATCTTTTTGGTGACTCATATTTGAATTTCAATAAAATTGTATCATTTGGTGAAGACCAATTGATTATTTTATAATTGTTGAGCCCTTCCGGGACCTCGATATGAAATGAACGCCATTTGCTTACAGGTCTTCCCTTTTTATCTTTTGTGACATTGGATTTTTCAGATTCCAATGTAATTATCCTTTCATCTATATCATTTTCCTGGAGAATAATTTTATAAATTTGACTTCCTTTAATATCTCCAAACCAGGGAATTCTTGTATATACCTTGAGATATGTTGGACCTTCAACAACAAGACTTATAGGTTCATTTTTTGTTAACAGGGTGTACTGTTCTACCTTTTTTGTAACTATCTCTATTTCCCATTTCTTATTCGGGTTGATTTCTTTTATTTGTGAGAACACACAAAGTATTAATAGCAGTTTAATCATTTTTTCTCCTTTTTAGATAATAATCGATATCATATCTCAATATTATGAATAAAATGATAAAAAGTATCACAATAGATATGATTGCCTGACCAACTGGATACCGGTATTCATGGTATAGACTGCCTTCACCGATTTCAGGTAAAGGTATTGGTGCTACAGGTAATTTAAACCTTTCTGCAAGATGGTTGATGTCAATTAGATTTATTACCGGGATACCTGATTGTGAGAATTGTGCTACAATACCTCTGCCAAATTTTATCTGCCTTGGTTTAATAAAACCAGAACCAATATCGTGCCCAGTCAGTGTAGTAGTCCGTTCATCAACATTGATCAGTAACTTAAGTTCGCCCATATTATTGTAAATTTCAATCCTTCTATTTATAGCATCATCTAAGTTTTCAATCTCCAAAATTTGGATATTATTTCTTGCAATTGCCGCCTCAATATTCTCCCTGCCTTCAGGGCTTAGACCTCTGCCAATATCATCCTCGCCGCCAAATGATGCGGCTGCTGTTTTAAACTCGAACAGTCCCTTTTGATTGAGCACCTGTTCTATATCAAGATAGGTAAATTGAGGATAATTTGCGCCCCACATTGAAGCGCCTACTGATGTTATTATAATGGGCTTTAATTGTAAGGTTTTTATTGCACTCAGGACTGCGATGTTCAGGGCAGGTAAAGACCCGGTAAAGGAGACTGCGACCAAATCATCATTTTTCACCCCTGCTTTCCTGAGTAGCTGTACTATTAAAGCTGCAAAATTTGGATTGGTTGAGGTCAGTTTTGCATTGAGGTCACCTCTCTCAGTAGTGATCGGTGAATACTGAAGTCCAATAAGGCCAGTTTCATTGGGATCATTTATCCGGTCAATAGGTATATTCAGACTATCTACAGCTTCTTTTATCAGTTTAAAGGATTGTAAGGTCAGTTCTGCTGCCTCAATTTTTTCATCAAAGTATTTTGTCTTGACCTTAGATTTTGAACTCAACTCAAGGACCATTAATAGAATCGTAATGGCCGTTATAATTAAGAGTGAAAGAATAGATATTTTACCTTTACGTAGTTTCATGGTAGTACCACTCCATTATGGATTATTATGATAATCAATCTTACCAGACTTGATACGATTATCATTGCAGAAAGGGTTGGTATGATACCCTGCCTTGCAATCCAGTAAGCAATTAATCCGGGGATAACAAAACCTATAGTTTCTATATTAATACTCAATGTGTCCAGAGCAACCATTGGTGAAATCTTAGTAATGTATGCGATGAGATAACCAATCAAGATAGATATAATGAGCAGCCTTCGTCCATAAATGATTATGTAGAAAGAAATGAGTTTAACAATTAGATATGTAATCAGCCCGACAACTATAGTACTTATAACTTGAACAGGATTATGAAGTACCAGCGCGATATATCCAGGGACCACAATACCACCAGCTGCAAGGCCAATGGTTTCTGTCAAAATAAGACTTAAGAACATGCCTATACCTACGGCTTCAATTAACATTGTTCACCTCTATGTTTTAAAAATTGTTCCATCATTTTTTCTCCATATCCCACTGTATTACCGATTGCAAATATTAAACTTTTGTCTGCTACAAAAATTGACACCTCGTTAATTACTTGTTCAGGATTTTTACCACCGAGATTAAGAATTTTTTTTCTGTCTATAATTTTATATAATCTTCGCGCCAGAACACCAGTACCGGTACCAGTGAGAATAAAATGCTCGGCTTCTCGCAAGTGATCTTTAATGAGATCGGCTATCTGAAATGAACGGTCAATACGGTCATCGCGGCAGTTAATAAGAAGGTTAATTTCTGGATAATTTTTATCAATTGACTGCCAGATGTAATAGGTTGAATCAGGGTCATTTGCTGCCATTGCATATAATATAGTTATTTCTTTGCCGCTGAGATGAATCTTATGTTTTCTCAATGCACCGGGGTCAGGATTTGCATCGTGCATACCTTTTATAGCGACATTTTCATCTACCCCAAAATACTTACAAATGTCTAAAGCGAGGGCGACATTTTCTTTATGTTCTATATATGAGAAATTTTCTATGATATCAACGGAAATACCTTTGGATTTTGAAACAAAGATCTCTATGTTTTTCTTGCGATTTCCATTTAAAAAATCATCAAATATATTGGTTTCTGATGTGAAAACCTTACAATTTTTTGGTACTGCGCTAATGTATGTTTTGGCAACATCCTTAATTGTCGGTCCCATAATATCAAGGTGATCAGCACGAACATTTGTAATCACGACTGCACTGGGTTTAACAATCTCGGTTGATTCTGTACATTGTAAGTCCGGGCGTAAAGCCATGCATTCAAGAACGAGTACATCGGGATTATGCTCTACAGCTTTTTTTACGATTCTAATCTGCTCCCTTATATTTGGCATACCTAATCGAATTATTGGTTCTTCAATATTATTATTAATGATAAAGCGTGCACTCGTTCCGGTTGTTTTGGCAATTACTCTTTTTCCATCTGTCCTTAAACCAGCAGCAATTAATCTGGTTACTGATGATTTACCTCGTGAACCATTTACCCAGATGCGAAGGGGAATAGATTTTAGTCTTTTTTGATGATTTGATTTCTCGATTCGGTGAAAGATGATATATATAATCAATAAAATCACTACCGCATATAGACCAGCAGGTGCTAACATAATCAATTATTATAGGCATTTTTACTAATTTGTCAATTATGTATCGCGAGATTTTTGATTTTTTCAAAAACTTTTGTAATCTGAAGAACTTTCATTAAGGATAAACATTTTCTTGAAAAAATTGTCAAAATAACAGTATGAGATACGATAAATTTACACAGAAAGCACAAGAGGCATTGGCTATTGCCCATGAGATTGTTGATGAGTACAATCATCAGGAACTGGATACTGAACATATCTTTCTGGCATTAGTTCGACAGGAAGATGGTTTGGTTCCTCAAATCCTGAAACGTCTTGATATAATGCCT
>JAGMEL010000129.1 GCA_023128195.1 Caldifarciminota bacterium
GCGATCGCTGAGGAGCGTGAGGGTGAGACTGCAAAGATTTTAAGAGAATTCGGCATTACTAAAGAGAAGTTGTATCAGGCTCTGCAGGCAATTCGTGGTACACAACGCGTTACTGACCAGGATGCCGAGAATAAATATATGGCTCTGGAGCGATTTGCCCGGGATATTACTGCCCTGGCAAAACAGGGGAAACTCGACCCGGTAATTGGCAGGGATAATGAAATCAAGAGAATAATACAGGTATTATCAAGAAGGACAAAGAATAATCCCGTGCTCATTGGTGATGCAGGTGTTGGTAAAACCGCAATAATAGAGGGGCTCGCTCAAAAAATTATTGAAAAAAACATCCCGGAGATATTAAAAGACAAAAGAATATTGTCTCTGGATATTGGTGCACTCGTTGCCGGCTCCAAGTACCGTGGTGAATTTGAAGATAGATTAAAGGCGGTTATGGATGAGATTAAAAAAGGAAAGGGAGAGATTATTCTTTTTATTGATGAATTGCATACTATTGTTGGTGCTGGAGCAGCTGAAGGTGCAATTGATGCTTCTAATATGCTAAAACCTGCTTTGGCAAGGGGTGAACTTCAATGCATTGGTGCTACTACGCTCAATGAATATCGTAAATATATAGAAAAAGACAGTGCATTAGAAAGACGGTTTGCGCCGGTTTTTGTTGGTGAACCTTCAATTGAGGACACCATTGAAATTCTAAAAGGTTTAAAGAGTAGATATGAATCTCATCATGGTGTAGTCATTGATGACAGTGCTATTGTGGCTGCTGCAAAATTATCTGACCGTTATATAACAGAGCGCTATCTACCGGATAAGGCTATTGATTTGATCGATGAAGCATGCGCGCGCGCAAGGATTGAAATATATTCAATGCCTGATAACTTGAAAGAGATGGATAAAAAACTGGAAAGGCTCAATAAACAAGGCAAAGAGGCTGTGGATATGAGAAATTATGAAAAGGCAGCAGAATTGCGAGATGAATCTGAAAAATTACAAAAAGACTACAAGCAGAAAAGAACAGAATGGATGAAACAGAGGGGCATTGACGATAAGGTTACTGAAGATGATATTGCCCATATTGTAGCAATATGGACTGGAATACCAGTTTCGCGCATGCTCCAATCTGAAATGGATAAACTATTAAAAATGGAAAAGCGTATTCACCAGCGTATGGTAGACCAGAATGACGCAGTTATTGCAGTAAGTGATGCAATTAGACGCTCCAGGGCTGGTCTGAAAGATCCTAATAAACCAATCGGTTCATTCATATTTTTAGGACCTACCGGTGTTGGAAAGACTGAACTGGCAAAGTCACTTGCCGAATTTCTGTTTGACACAGAAGAGGCAATTGTGCGTATTGATATGACTGAGTATCAGGAAAAACACACAGTTTCAAGATTGATTGGTGCTCCACCAGGTTACGTAGGATATGAAGAAGGCGGTCAGCTTACTGAAGCTGTAAGACGCAGACCCTACCGAGTTATTCTTTTTGATGAATTTGAAAAGGCACATCCAGATATCTTTAACATTTTGCTACAGCTCCTTGATGATGGTAGATTGACTGATGGTCAGGGCAGGACTGTTGATTTTAAGAACACAATAATTATTATGACCTCAAATCTTGGCAGCGAAATAATCACCGAGGGTTTAAAAAATGGTGATTATAATTATGAACAGACCACAAAAGATATATACCAGATTTTACAGAGGAGTGTGAAGCCGGAATTCTTGAATCGTATTGATGAAGTTATTGTATTTAAACCATTAGGCTTTGAAGAAATTAAGGGAATTGTTGATCGCGAATTAAAGAAAGTTGAAAAGAATGTGTTCGAGTTCGGTTTTAAAATTGAATTTTCTGATAAGGTAAAAGATTATCTTGCGCATGAAGGGTTTGATCCTGTTTATGGAG
>JAGMEL010000013.1 GCA_023128195.1 Caldifarciminota bacterium
CATGCAGAAACACAAAGAGATAAGAGTTCCCACTTATTTCACCAAAAGCCACCTTTCTTGGTCCACCGCCCAGGCAGCTCCCCAGCCATTTTACATTCAGTGAATCCTGAGCATAGGAAAAAGATAAGTTAAAAGTTAAAAGGAAAAAGTAAAAAATATAAAACACAAATACAATATTTACTTTTAAAAGAACCCCTTTTTTAAAGATTAAGTTCATCTCATCTCCTCCTGCTGTTCCATTATATTAACCAACTGTGAAAAATTTGTGAAATTGCAGATTTTGATGTTGGAAAAATTTTGTCTCTGTGTATACTAGCTATCATTCCATTTCCTTATATTATTATAACAGTAATGCTATTATTGTCAATCCCTCATTGCAAACGTTAACACACATCGTTACCACTTTTTGAAGGATGTAAAGAAGCTACTTGAAATAGCGGGCCTCCCCGGATAGTCAGATAGTCAATTAGACGATAAGACTATGCGACTATAAGACTATGAGACAATCAGACTACAACTGGGAGGGAGGGAATATTTTTATAAATGTTTTTTCCTTTAGCTCTTCAATTAATTGTGTAAAATATTTCTGAAGGTCTTGTTGATATAGATACTGATAAATCTGGTCGCGCAGTTCCTCAAAGGTCAAAGGTTCTTCAGAAATCTTTTCTCTAAGATATATCTGATGAAAACCATAAGGGGTTAAAAGTGGTTCACTTAGTTGCCCCGGCTCGAGATTTTTTACAATCTCATCCACAGGTGGTGAAAGCTGATTAATGTAGAATTCACCCAGGTCAATATTAGGGTCATCTGAATATATCTGTGCCAGGCTATCAAAATCAGCACCTTGGCCAATCAATTCACCAAGTTTATTCGAAAAGTTTTCTGTGCTTAGTGTATCTGCTTTAGTAACCTTAACCTTTATCAGAATCTGTCTTAGAAGAACCCAATCTGCCCCTTTGTTCAGGACTTCAACAATATGATAACCCAATCTTGTAGGGAATGGCTGAGAGATTGTGCCGGGCTTAAGCTTAAAAACCATTCCCTCAAATTCCTCCATTGTTTCACCTTTTTTTATCTTCCCCAACATTCCGCCTTTATATTTCGAATTCTCGTCTTCAGAAAATTCCTGTGCCAGAATACTGAAATCACCACCTGTGTAGAGTAATTTATATACGTCTAATGCCTCATCAAATCCCTTCCTCGATTCAGCCTCACTCGGTTTTATAAACATCAAAATATGAGAAAGTTTTACGCGAGCAGGTCGATTCGCAATAGAATCTTTATTCTCTTCATAAAATCTTTTTACGGCAATTGGCGATATCATTATACCAGAAAACTTATTCTCAATGAGTTTTTGCATTATCAACTTTGTTTTCAAGTTTTCCTCATAATTCGCTTTCAAATCTTTTAGTGTTAGACCTTGTTCCTGTAGCGCCTTTAAGAAATCCGCTTCAGATGGATATTTTTCTTTTATGTCTTCAATCATCTGTGTTATCCTGGGTTCAATCTCTTCTTTAGTTACAGATATTGATTCATTCTCAGCTTCGACTAAAATAAGTTTTTGAGAAATGATTTCATTGAGTACATAATCCCTTAATTCATCAGTACTGGTAAACATCTGCTGCGCAACGGGATCATTTGCTAAAAACCTCATATTTTCTCTGAGTTCGCTTTCAAGTATTACATCATCGCCAACATATGCAGCGATCTGTTCTGCAAGCGTTGAGATTATAAAAATTAAGACGATCATTTTATTCGACCCAAAAGTTCACAGAATAGTTTAGCAGAAAAGTTTTTTCATCACTTGAGGGGTGAAAGATCAATTGTGATTTTATACTGCGTCTTTAAACTATCAACGTAGTGGCTTAAGAAATCCTTGTATTTCTTTGATAACAGATAATTGTAGATTGCAGCGCTGTACTTACTATAATTAGCCTTTGCATGTACTTTTTTCTTATCGACCAGTTTAATGATCAGATATGTTCCCTGAATATAAGGAATCACATCAGAGATTTCTCCTGCTTTCATAACGAAGATAATTTCTTCGATTGCGAAATCAGCGATCGTTCCTCGGTAAAGATAATCAGTAATTACTTTCGGATCATCAGGATTTTCGAACTTTGTTAGGGAGCGTTCTCTGGCGAGCTTTAAGAAATTTGCACCTGCCTTTATCTCATCAAGTGTCATCTTGGCAGCTTCATAACCGGGTAAAACAATCTGGGCTAATTTTACTGCATATAGAAATTCATTTTCATGCCTGTTAAAATATTCCCTAATTTCAGTTTCAGTCACTGAAGACTCACCGAATTCCCGGCGCACCAAATTCATCGCTAAAAGATTTTTCTTATAATCTTCAAACAATGTTACTATCGAATCTTCTTTATCAATACCTTGTTTTTTAGCTTCTAAATAAAGAATCTCCTGTTCTATCCAGTTTTCGCAAAATTCCTTAATTCTTTCGTCCGAAAGCTTTTTATATTCTGATTCAGGTATATACTTCACAAACTTTGCCTTGGTCAATGTTGAACCGTCAATTCTTGCCAGGATATCTTTTTCCTGTTTGGCGCATGATATAATCAATACCGGGATTATAAAAAATATCAATTTCTTCAATTTTCCTCCTTCATTAATTTTTCCAGTACTGGCTGATTAATCTCTGGGTTATACTTCTTATGCAAATCCTCAAATATGTTCTTTCGTAAAGAGGCTATTTTCTCATCACGTACTTTAGCCTTCAATACTAAATAAACATCACTAAACTTTTTGTCATTATATTCATCCTGATGATCTTTATAATAATTCACTATTTCCATCGAATCTACGACCGCTTTTCCCAAAACTTCATCCGAATAGAATTTCTGGTAAATAAGTAATGACAGGGCATTACTCAATCGTTTTTTTACGTGTACTTTTTTATCAAAATGTTCCTTTACAGCCTTATCATATATGAGATCCGGGATTAATACGCGCTCAATCAATTTCCTGGGTTCAACAGATGATTGTCTGTATTGGTTCAGCACTGCCTGTCTAATCGTACGCACCTGGACGTACGAGGTGTCATGTTTTTTAACAACCCATTTATTAAGATCATCCGCTGTAATAAGAGATTCAGGTTTTAACAAAGCATCCAATCCTTCCTCACTGTATTCAATTTTTGCCTTATCGACTATCTTCTCGATAAACTGCTCAGCCCGTTCAAGAATTTTCTCGCGCATCAGGTTATTGCGAATGCTCGGTGCTATATTCTCAAATGTAGGTGTATCTGTTTTTTTATGTTCAATCACCTTGAAAATGTACAGATAATTACCGAGTTGTATTACATTTGTTGTTCTACCTTCTTTTGTTTTTTCAACCTGCGTTACTATTTCAGGCGGCAATTGTATGGCTGCTAATGTACCTATATCACCATTTTCTGTTAAGGTATCAAGGGACAATTTCAAAAGAGAATCAAACAGAACACCTTTTTTCAACTCAGCCTGGATGTGTTGTGCAAGAGATTCTTCATCAACAACAATTTGTGCAAGGTGATATTGATTAACAATTTGATTATAAATCTTTCTTATCTCTGAATCAGGTACTTTTACTTTATTTATAACCTTATCTTCATAGTAGGCACGATAGATAACTTCTTTACGGTGTGTCTCAAACGCAATCGTCACAATTGGATCTTTATCATAACCTCTTGCACGTCCTTCTTTAACTATAAGCACATGATTAACAAATTCATCGACCTTTTCCACTCTCTTTAGCGAATCATCAGTCGGCGCAAATTGAAAGTTTTCTTTAAAATCAGCGATTGTATATGTGTCACTTTCAGTAGTAACCAAAACCTGATTTTCAAAGGAACAGCTGATGATGAACACAAAGAGTGGTAAAATAAAGTATTTTGTGTTGTTTATTATTTTTTTCATGGTCTATTTTACACAAACAACCTCCAAAGTCAAGCCTTGATTTTATTATAATGGTAGATATAATGTGTTAATGCAAAAAGCAGTTTTTTACATTGCAATAATCATTATTGCTGGATTTATAATTCTTTCAGAAACCTTTGCACCCATCTGGCTTTTACTGCTTATTTTAGCTATGCTCTGGCCTTACCAGCGAAGAAAGAATGTTCGGCCTGTATTTTTAATCAGTATCTTGTTATTTATTCTTTACTTCATTTTACATTACTTTTCAATCTTAATTCCATTTATTGTGGGTTTAGGAATTGCCTATATCCTGGCTCCTTTGGTCAATTTCTTAGAGAAAAGAAAAATACCACGGGTAATCGCCATATTGATCTTTCTATTACCCGTAATTGCTGTTTTCCCCCTGATTTTTATCTTAATCATTTCAGGGTTAATAGAAGAACTGCAGGGATTAATAGAGAAAATTCCTTATGCGGTTCAGCAAATTCAGGCATACTCAGGTGTAATAATAAATAAATTAATTGAATTGGGTATTGATATCGACCCAAATATTATTGCCAGCACAGTTACATCGCATTTGACCAATATTATTAGCGGCATCTTCACAACCATTGGGCAGATTGGCAAAGGTATTGGTGGTATTGTTATAGTTATCTATAACTTAGTGTTTGTGCCATTATCAGCTTTCTTATTCCTTTCAGATCGAGAAGAAATAAACGATTGGTTCAGAAACCTCTTTATTGCCAAGGATAGAAAGCGGATTGACGAATTTATTGACAAGCTGAATATCTCGCTTGCTCGATTTTTTCGAGGTTCATTACTATTAATGCTTATTGTGGGATTTATTATTGGATTTACATTATGGATTCTTGGTATAAAATATTATCTGCTTTTAGGGGTGATTGCCGGTGTCTGTAATATCATACCCAACATAGGTTATATCCTGAGTTTTGTACCAGCCATCTTAATAGGGCTTTTAAGTCCTTCTCCTTTAGTAAATCTTATTAAAATTGCTGGTGTTTATGTTGGTGAACAGCTTCTCGAGAATTTTTTCCTGGGACCAGTAATAATTGGTAGGTCGTCAAAACTCCATCCAGTAGTTGTAATGATTGTATTAATTCTCGGTGGCACAATGTTTGGATTCTGGGGTGTCCTTCTTGCAGTACCAGCAACAATATTCATTAGAGAATTTTTGAATTATTTCCTGGAATTCAATCTGTAGAAGAGATATTTATTGAACTGCCAAGTGGCTAAGCGGATTCAATAACTGATTTCTTGACTGTACATATTTAATGACTATAATAAAATTCATGGCAGTTAAAACACGCAAATTCAAGGTAGATATAAATAAAATGTGGTGCAAGGGATGTGAGATTTGTGTTGCTTTCTGCCCCAAGAATGTTCTTGCAATGGAAAATGGTAAAGCAAAAGTCATTAATCCTGATGCATGTACTGGTTGTCTATTATGCGAAATCTATTGTCCGGATTTCGCCCTAAAGGTGATTAAACTGAAGGATGCAGAGAATAAATAAAAAAGATATAAAATTAATGACTGGTAATGAGGCATGCGCTGAGGCTGCTATCGTTGCGGGCATGCGTTTCTTTGCGGGTTATCCAATAACGCCATCTTCAGAAATCGCTGAAATACTTTCCTGTCGTCTTCCTCGAGAAGGAGGAGTATTTATTCAGATGGAGGATGAATTAGGTTCAATGGCAACCATAATTGGCGCTTCCCTGGCAGGTATGAAGTCGATGACTGCAACAAGTGGTCCCGGGTTTTCTTTAATGCAGGAGAATATTGGTTATGCGTCAATGACTGAAATTCCATGCGTTATTGTGGATGTCCAAAGAGGAGGACCGAGTACAGGGTTGCCCACACTTCCTTCACAGGCTGATGTAATGCAGTCCCGTTGGGGAACCCACGGAGACCATCCAATAATTGTAGTTGCTCCATCAACAGTGCGAGAGACTTTTGATTGGACAATCAAGGCATTCAACCTTGCCGAGCGATTTCGCGTGCCGGTTATTGTGTTACTCGATGAAATCATTGGTCATATAAATGAAAAGATTATATTTCCAAAAAAAGAAGAGATAGTAATAATTGAAAGGGAACGCACAAAAGAAAATCCAAAAACCTATTTACCATATCAATGTGTTGATACTGATATACCCTTATTTGCTGATTTCGGTGCTGGCTATAGATATAATGTCACCGGGCTCTGCCATGATGAAACAGGTTTCCCAACTAATGATCCGGAAAAGATTGATGCCCTTTATCGTCGTCTCAATCGCAAGATTGAAAGATACACCGATGAAATTATAGAGTTCAAGACAGTATCCCTTGATGATGCTGAAATTTGCATAGTGGCATATGGTTCAAGTGCCCGCTCTGCGTACCGGGCAATACGGCGAGCGAGAGAGATGGGGATTAAAGCAGGAATATTTCAAATCTTTACGATCTGGCCATTCCCCTACGAAGAATTAACAAAAATATCTCAGCATGTTAAAAACTTCATTGTTCCGGAGATGAATCTTGGTCAAATTGCTCATGAAGTATCATGCGCAACAGGATGTGATGTGATTAAAGTAAATCGAGTGGACGGTGGATTGATTACACCGGATGAAATTTTTGAGAGGATAAAATATGTTTCCGTATGAAAAGTATTTAAGACTTGATAAATTTCCCCATATCTGGTGCACTGGTTGTGGTTGCGGTATTATCATGAAAGCAATGTTAAGGGCAATTGAGAAGAGCAAAATTCCCAAGGACAGTATTGCACTTGTTTCGGGCATCGGATGTTCTTCAAGAACCCCTGGTTATGTCGATTTTAATACTTTACACACTACACATGGCAGGGCTATTGCATTTGCAACCGGTTTAAAACTTGCCAAGCCCAAACTGAAGATAATCGTTGTTAGTGGCGATGGCGACGCCATAGCAATTGGCGGAAATCATTTTATCCATGCTGCGAGGCGCAATTTAGATATGACTGTTATAGTCTACAATAATTATATTTATGGAATGACCGGGGGACAGGCGTCTCCAGCTACTCCAATTGGGAAAAAGGGAAGTACTGCACCATATGGTAGCATTGAGCCATCATTTGATATATCCGGGTTGGCAATCGCTGCCGGCGCCACATTTGTGGCACGTAGTACGTGTTATCATGCAGTCCAGCTTGATAAATATATCGAGAAGGGTTTATTAAAAAAAGGGTTTTCATTAATAGAAGTTTTGGCGCCTTGTCCTACATACTATGCCCGCCTGAATCGCATAGGCACTTCTGTTGATATGTTAAGGTGGTATAAGGAAAACAGTATTCCGGTGGAGGCTGCAAAAAAGATGTCACGTAAAGAAAAGGATGGTAAAATTATTATCGGTGTTCTTCACAACATAGAAAGAGTTGAGTTTTGTGAGGAATATAAGAAATTAGTTGAAAGAGTTAAAAGGGGACAGGCTACTTTTTAAGAAATAAAAAGTAGCCTGTCCCCCTAATGAGGAGGTAATGGTGGGTTTTAGATATGAATTCAGATTAAGCGGCTCTGGAGGTCAGGGATTGATACTGGCAGGAAAAATTCTTGCTGAGGCAGCTGCTATTTATGATGATAAAAATGCAACCCAGAGTCAATCATACGGTCCTGAGGCAAGAGGTGGTTCAAGCCGCTCTGAAGTTATTATCTCGGATAAAGAAATAGATTACCCCAAGGCAGTAAATATCGATCTTCTTCTTTGTTTTACCCAGGAGGCATGTGATAAGTATTGTAAAGACATAAAAGAAAATGGGATTTTATTAGTTGATTCTAATTATGTTACTAATATTCCAAAGGGGAAATTTAAGGTGTATTGTCTACCAATCACAGAGATTGCAGAAAAAGAAGCAGGTAAGACATTGGTAGCAAATATTGTTGCCCTTGGAATTATTGTTGAGTTGACGCGTATTATTTCAAAGGAAGCGGTTGCATCAGCGATCCTGTCGCGCGTTCCAAAAGGCACTGAAGAATTGAATCTTAAAGCATTCAACATTGGCTATGATAGAGCTAAAACATTAAAATAGGCGAAATTATAATAACCGAAAAATCCCGATGCAGCCTGATTGGTTAAATTATGTAGATGAAAAGAGGCGGAAAAATTTATTACAAATCCTTGAGGAATTGTCAAAATTTCAAAACAAGGAAAATTTAAATTTTATTATCATTGGGGCATTAGCATTACTTATTAGAGGTTATTTGAAATATAAAAGATACTGGGATATTGATATATTGTTTAAAAGTGAAAAGAAATTAAAAGAATTTATCAAAAATCCAAAATCCAAAAGTTTGAAAATAGTCGATTATGACGATACTTTAATGGTCAATAAAAATATCACAAGCTTTCATACCGCCTGGGCATTTGATCGCAAGTGGTTTAATGTTGACTACATTTTACGAAAAGGGTTTTTCGAATTTTATACTCATAATATTAATACTTTAAAACCGTATAGGGAATCTGTAAAAATGGATAATGGTAATTTCCAAATTGACCTTTACATTGCACACGCGTGGGATATAATCGTCGAAAAGATATTTTCACCGCGTACAGAGAGGGATATTCAGTTAAAAATTGATGCAAGTGTAGATATTAGGCATATCTTTGTAGTATATGACCGAGAAAAACACAATACCGAGTTCTGGTTTTCTGTTTTAAAGAAAGCGAAATTGCTGGGGGGCAAAAAAGAATTTAAGGCAAAATTATTAAACATTCTTTTGTCTGCAGAAGAATTAGGTTATCGTGGTTTAGAAATTACTCCTGATTCTATCAAAATATTAAAGGATCTATGAAGGATTTTTTGACACATCTCAGGGAAAAAACTGCTGAGTTCGGTAACCATTATCATAAGCATATTCAGGTCGTTTCAAAACATCTGGATCATCTCATTCAAAGGTTGGAAGAAAAAAAGAAGCGCGATGCTGTACATATTTTACATCCTGCTTATGATTTTGCATCAGACCTTCAAATAATATCGCACGTCTGTAAAAACGATAGAGAAAAGTTAAACTTCATCGGTACCTATGTTGCACTTCAACTTCTATTGATAAATCGTCAAGCAGTCGATAGATTACGAATGGATGTTATTGATGCAGATATAAACAAGCTTTCTATTTATCGAAAATTTATGCTCAACGCAGGCAACAACTTTAGAATGCTTACCGCCCATTACATTAAGGAATTACTGAATATCTTTGTAGCGAAAGAAGGGTGTCCAGAATTTGTTATCTTAGGCGTAGGAACAAAATCAGATCAAGATGATATTGATGTTGGTATTATTGACGACGGAAAGCACAACAGGGAAAAGTTTAACCGCGCTATCTCCCGGGTAAGTCAGGAGATGTTCAAATTTGCGACCTCATTTCATTTTCATCTATCTGAACATATAGGTAGCCACTATTACTCGGCTTCGATTGACGAATATAAATTGGCTTTACGGCACGAGATTGGGGATTTTGTGATCATTAATGAAATGTTGAGTGCGGCTATTATTATTGGCAGCGAGAAAATCTTTAAGCAGTACCAAAAGGAGATAATCGATAGATATTTTTATCATCCAGGTAGTGATAATAAATACCACGAGGGATATCTTAGGGGGATACTGGGTGAAATTAGCTCATTATTAGTCCGACCGATCAGTGCGACCTCCATGAGCTTTAAAGAAGATGCATTGCGAGTAATCAAAAGCATTATTTCGGCGCGAAAAACAATATTTAATATTAAAAAAGTGAATGCCTGGGATATTATCGACGAGTTAAAAAATAAGGATACGAAAATGTATCATGAATATAATGCGCTTGAGAAATCCTTGACCTTTTTTGAAATTTTCAGGTATGTTTATCAATTATTTGTTGCACAGGATGAAGATGTATTTCTTGAAGAGGCATCCCTGAAAAATATCAGAAGAATTGCAAGAGTGCTCGGATATTCTGATATTGGCAAATGCAGTGCTGAGGAACATCTTCTGGTGCATTACTATGAACATATTCAGAATATAAGAAGTATGATTCCTTTTATGCTTCGTGATACCAAAGCGCATCTAAAATCAAATTCTGTTTTTGTTCCTATATTTGATTTGGGATATAAAGGTAACATTGCCCAGGATTTTCTTCGAAAATTTAAGTTTTTCAGAGGTACATCTTTCTGGGATGACATTCTGGATGATTTCAAAAATGAAGAATTGCTAAAGAAGTTTCTTGACGATTTGAATTCTTTTAAACCCGATAGAAGAAAGAAATTAATTATAGGTTATATAGAATGGGTTAAATATGATTTCTATTCGCTGATAAAGTTTTTGAAAATATTGGGTGAAAGTAAAACTGGTTCAACAATATACGCAGATTTAAATAATTATTTATTAAAAATTATCGAAAGCATTCCCGGTATAGAGAGAAATATTTCATATGTTTTTTACCGCTATCCAAATCTAATTAACAGCTATCTAGCATTAAATGAAGAAAAGAATCTGCTGCTTTATCTAAAGATTCTTAATAGAAAAGTTTACGAAGAAGAAATAGCAGGTGTAATCAGCAATTTAAAAAATCTTATAGGAATACACCTTTTAAGTAGCCGTTTTTTCAAAAGATTATTTTTGAGCATTCTTGATAGATATCCAGGAGCGATTAAACTAATAAGAAATGCAGATCAACTTGAGGAATTTGCTGATGGTATTTACAGCGACATTAGCTTAATGCGTACCTTTAAAGAGAAAAAAGAAAAATTGGGAAATTACTATGATGCGGAGATGATACGTGTAGGTATTAAAACATTGAACCGGGTTTCTGTTGAGGAAACCAATGCCGAATTTACGGAATTTTCTGATAAGTATATTCTTACCCTCTTTGATATATGCCGTAATGAAATTGACGCTCAATATACAGAAAGAATTATTACTGATGATTTATTGGCAATCTTTGCTTCCGGAGGTCATGCACGAGAACAGGCATATGATGACGATTATGATCTTATTGTCCTGTTAAATTCTGATGATCCAAAAAAACTTTCATACTGTAACAAAATTATAAGCAAGATGAATAGAGAAATTATCAAGCGCGGGATAATACCTCACCATAGATTCGCTGATTATTTTGGTAGATTTGTAATTCTCCTTAAGGAGATTGAAAAACTTTTAAGTGAGAGGCGAGCCGACATATTCATAGAAAAATCACAAATACTTGAGGCCCGTTTAGTAGTAGGATCTCAACGTTTCGGAAAAGAATTTTTCAGGAGAATAGTAAAACCTTGTATATTTGATAAAAAGCAAGAATACATTAAACAAATAATAAATGAGATCAATTCACGACATAATACAGCTAAAGAAAAAAATATTGTAGCTGACAACGATATTAAAGAAGGTGTTGGAGGATTAAGAGATATTGAAATGATGATGTTAATTATCAAAGCCCGATTTAGTATAACTGAACCAGCCAATTTAAAATTATTCAGAGATGTTGCCAGCACACAAATAGACCTACGAGATGACCTGAATCAATTGGCAAACGCATTCTGTTTTCTGAAAAATTTGAGAGATGTATACCGTCTGACTGCAGGCGCCACTGATGTAGTTATGATTGATGCGCTTAATAATGCTGTTGAGATTATGGAATATCATAGTAGTAAAGAATTATACAATAAGTTTAAAAAAGTTAAAAATGAGGTTAAGATAATAATAGCAAAATTAATCACTAAATTGCAATATGCCTAATTTCTGAAAGA
>JAGMEL010000130.1 GCA_023128195.1 Caldifarciminota bacterium
GCTGAAACAAGTTCAGCATGACAACTTACGCTGAATTAGCCTTTTTCAGAAATCTATTCTATTCTCCTTGACTTTATTTATTGTCTGATTATAATACGCTGTAAAGGGGGTCAGATGAAACCGTTCAGAACTGAAAAATATAATGATTTTACCAAACCTGTAATCAGGAAAAAGATGGAAAAAGCCCTTGCCTATGTTGAATCTCAATTTGGCAGAGAATATAGTATTATCATAGGTGGTAAAAGGATTAGATTAGATAAAAAATTCCGTTCATACAACCCTTCAAAAAAGGGTGAAATTGTTGGTACATTTCAGGAAGCAGATATAGAGACCGCTGATAAGGCAATGGAAATCGCCTTGGAAACATTCAAATCCTGGCGCTATACACCGGCTAAAACCAGGGCAAACTATTTATTTAAAATAGCCAATATTATGCGAAAGAGGCGGTTTGAACTGGATGCCTGGATGGTTTTTGAATCTGGTAAAACCTGGCTTGAGGCAGATGCAGATGTTGCTGAGGCAATTGATTTTTGTAATTATTATGCACATGAGGTTCTAAGATATGATAAAGGCCCAAAACTGCATGAATTCCCGGGTGAACATAATGAACAGGTCTATATCCCACTCGGTGTTGGTCTGGTAATTGCACCATGGAATTTCCCTCTTGCAATCTTATGTGGTATGACAAGTGCGTCATTTGTCACTGGCAACACCGTAATCATGAAACCATCTGAAGATTCTCCTGCCATTGCAGCCAAGTTCATGGAAATTATAGAACAAGCAAAAGTACCAATAGGTGTAGTAAATTTCTTAACAGGTCACGGTAAACCAGCTGCTGATTATTTAGTAAGGCATCCTAAAGTAAGATTCATCACGTTCACAGGATCAAAGGCAGTTGGTCTTTACATTGTTGAACAAGCAGGAAAAACACAGCCTGGTCAGATATGGATAAAAAGGGTAATCGCTGAAATGGGCGGTAAGGATTTCATAATCGTCGATTCAGAAGCAGATATTGACAGTGCAGTAAATGGTGTCAGGGCATCTGTATATGGGTTGCAAGGACAGAAATGTTCTGCCTGTTCACGATTGATACTTGACGACAGCGTATATGATAAATTTATGAAGAAATTTATTCCTACGGTTGAAGCAATAAAGATAGGTCCTGTAAAAAATTATGAAAATTATCTGGGACCTGTGATAAGTGAAACAGCATATAATTCAATCTTAGAATACATTAAGATTGGGAAATCTGAAGGAAATCTCATTTGTGGTGGCGAACCAGGTCCAGGCAATGGTTGGTTTATTCAACCAACTGTGATTGTTGATATTGAAGCGCACCACAGAGTTTTCCAGGAAGAGATCTTTGGTCCGGTATTGGCAGTTACCCGAGCACGAAATTTTGACCATGCAATAGAACTGGCAAACGACTCTGTATACGGGCTTACTGGAGCAGTATATACAAAAAATCCTGAGAAAATAGAAAAGGCAAAGAGAGAGGCGTTTGTTGGTAACCTCTATATTAACCGCAAATGTACTGGCGCTCTGGTCGGCATCCAGCCGTTTGGCGGATTCAATATGTCAGGTACCGACTCCAAGGCGGGCGGGCCAGACTACCTGCTTCTCTTCACCCAGGCGAAATCCATATGTCAGTATATCGGCAAAAAAACAACGAAGAAGAAGGTAAAAAAGACAACCAAGAAAAAGGTTAAGGCAAGACGAAAAAAGCGGAGATAATCTATGACAATAAACCAGATCTTCCGAACCATACGCAAAGACAAAATTCAATTCATCGACCTTTGGTTTTCAGATATTTTGGGGTCGGTAAAAAATGTTACTATCCCGGTTCGGGAAATGAGCAAGGCATTAAAAGAGGGTATCTGGTTTGATGGTTCATCAGTCGAAGGATTTGGCAGGATTTTCGAAAGCGATATGTACCTCAAACCCGACCCGACAACCTTTGCGGTTATTCCCTGGATCGAGGAACGTACCGCGCGGTTCATCTGTGATGTTTACTCACCAGATCATAAACCTGCGCCCGTTGACCCGCGTGACGTTTTAAAGAATAACCTTAAGTTGCTAAAAAGAAAAGAAATGGAATACTATGTCGGCGCCGAACTTGAATTCTACCTTTTCCGGCGCGATGATAACACCGTGCTTCCCCTACCACATGACCGGGTCGGTTACTTTGACCTGGGTGGTGATCTAGCTTTGCGCATAAGAAAAAAGATGTGCGAGCGGCTCCAGGAATTCGGTATTGAATTTGAAGCTGGACATCATGAAGTTGGTCAGGGCCAGCACGAGATTGACCTCCATTACACCGATGCCCTTAAACTAGCTGACAATATCCTAACCGCACGCATGATTATCAAAAAAGTAGCCGAGGAATATCATTTATATGCGACATTCATGCCAAAGCCAATATTCGGCGCTGCAGGAAACGGTATGCACATACACCAGAGTATCTTTAAAGGCAAGAAGAACCAGTTCAGTAATCCAAAAGACACTTATGGTCTGAGCAAGCTGGCATACAATTATCTTGCTGGTCTACTCAAGTATATCAAAGAGATATGTACTATCACATCGCCGCTTGTAAATTCCTATAAACGGCTTGTTTCTGGCTTTGAGGCACCCGTTTATATATGCTGGGGCAGAATGAACCGCTCGGCATTAGTGCGTGTGCCCAGAATCAGTAAGAATAATTTTGATAGCGTCAGAATAGAATTACGTTCCTGTGATCCTTCGGCAAATCCCTATTTGCTTTTTGCCTCTGTACTCAGAGCAGGTCTTGAAGGAATAAAAAATAATCTAAAACCGCCAAAACCTGTAGAGGAAAATGTCTATAAAATCAAATCTGATATTTTAAAGGATAAAGGAATCGGCCTTTTGCCCCGTTCTTTATGGGAAGCATTAGAATACTATAATAGAAGTAAGGTTGCAAAAAGCGCACTCGGGGATGTATTATTTCAACGATACTACGATATCAAGCTGAAAGAATGGGACGACTACTCTATTCAGGTCTCAAAATGGGAGCATGATAAATACTTAGAGCTCTATTAAGTGTGTTCTTCGAAACACACTTAATAAAGCTCTTCGAGTAAGTCCGCCACACAGTGCGGCAGACGCATCGAGAAGATTACCTCTTTTTTTCCCTCTCCCTTGATGCTGTGTCCGCCTCAGGCGGAGAAGAGGGAAAGACCTGCCCCGAGCCCCGAAAGTGTCATTCTGAACTTGGTTCAGAATCTCTTTGGTATTCAGTATTGTTTTAGGGTGAGGGTGATTAAATAATTTATCCTTCGAGAGAACCCCGCATTTTAATTAAAATCTGGGGTGAGTCGAGAAGTACCTTAAAAAAACAGTTTTTTAAAACACCTTCCTTTTGTAAATGTAGTCGTCCAATTTATTGGACCAATGTAGTCGCCCGATTCATCGGGCATTTTATAAGCTGTTCAAAAAAACCACCTCTTGCCCATTATCATTGCGAGCCCCGTTAAATAACAATTCCAGAAATGGCTAAACATTTTCCTGTAGATTTATTTAACGGGGCGAGCGCCAGCGAAGCAATCTCAACACCCTCTTATGTCATTGCCACCCCCGCACTTTCACAAAAAGTGTAGTCGTCCAAAAAATCCTTTTCTTTCTCTTCTCCTCTCCCCTGGCGGGAGAGGATTAAGCTTGCCCTGAACCCCGAAAGTGTCATTCTGAACTTGGTTCAGAATCTCTTCGGAGCAGGTTTGTTTCAGAGATGAGGGGGAATAAATATCCACCAACTTTTGAACAATTACAATTTTGCCTTGACTTTTGTTCTACATTATATAGAATTTAATCAGGTTAATGTAAATGAAATTATCGAGGGCAGAGGCAAAAGAAAATTTAGCTAAATTAGTAGCAAAGTTTGACAAAGAAACATCATCTGGTCGAATCAATGAGTACAATGAAGAAGCTACTAAAACCGCTTTTATTCAACCTTTGCTAAAGAATGTTTTAGGATGGAATGTTTCTGATCGTGATGAAGTAAGTCCTGAAGAAAGAACTTCCCGGGGCAGGGTTGATTATGGCCTTAAAATTCAAGACCAAATTAAATTATTTATAGAAGTTAAACCACCCAGGGCTGACCTTGATAAACACATTAAACAGGCAGTCGGTTATGGTTATAATCGAAAAGGTGTACCATTCGTCTTACTGACAGATTTTGAAGGACTGAAACTCTTTGATGTCACAATCAAACCCGATGCAAAAAATCCTTTGAAAGGTCTCAAAATCGATTTAGATTGGAAAAAGTACCTTTCTGAATTTGATAAAATCTGGCTTCTGTCTAAAGAATCAGTGCTCAATGGTGAATTAGATAAATTACTCCTTAAAAAACCCAAGGACAGGTTACCCGTTGACAAAGCAATCCTTGATGACCTTAAAAAATGGCGTGAGAAATTAGCAAAAGATATTTTTAAAAATAATCCAAATTTATTCCATTCCCCCCCTCCTTCCCTCCCCCCACGAGTGGGGGAGGAAAAAGGTGGGGGCGCTGATTATCTTAAAGAAATCACCCAGAGGATAATAGACCGTATCATGTTCATGCGGTCTTGCGAAGATCGAAAACTTGTTCATAGACGTCCTTTAAAAGAACTGTTTGAAGAAAGGACTGAAAGCGTAGGTACGAATACAATGGTCTTTCTTGAAGAAGAATTCAAACACTATAACATTATCTTTGACAGTGACCTTTTCAGACCACAGGATTGGGAAGCAAATTTGGCAATCGATTTTAAAGTAATGAAAGATATTATTCTGGATACTTATAATCCTTATCAATTTGACGTTATTCCATTAGAAGTTCTGGGTAATATGTATGAACAGTATCTTGGATATACCATTAGATTAACTGACCACCAGGTAAAATATGAATTAAAACCCGATGTAAGAAAGGCAGGTGGAGTATATTATACACCAGAATATATTGTTGATTATATTGTTAAGAATACAGTCGGAAAGCTATTACAGGAATTACCTGCTAGTCGCTTCCTGTCATTCCGAGCGAAGCGAGGAATCTCATCCAAGACTAAAAAATTGCGCATTTTAGACCCGGCCTGTGGTTCAGGAAGTTTTCTTATCAGGGCATACGAGGAAATGCTCAATTATTATCGTTCTCAGAAGAAAAAGAAATC